>JBARNF010001154.1:0-7549 GCA_049802835.1 Bradyrhizobium sp. | reverse complement strand
GCCGCATCCGGCGCAGGCCGCGCCGTGGTCGATCCTGCGCATGCCGGTGACGACCCGGCTTGGCGCCGCGCTGGCGGCCAGCGCGGTGCTCTGGCTGATCGTCTGGGCGGCGATGCGGTGATGACGGCGATGGGGCAGCTGCAATTCCGCGACGTCACGCTCGGCTATGACCGGCATCCGGCGGTGCATCACCTCACGGGCGAGATCCCGCCGGGCGCGCTGCTCGCGGTGGTCGGCCCCAACGGCGCCGGCAAGTCGACCCTGTTTCGCGGCATCGTCGGCCTGCTGAAGCCGCTTGCCGGCACTATCGCGGCCGCCGGCCTGAAGCCGCGCGAGATCGCCTATCTGCCGCAGATCGCCGACATCGACCGCTCGTTTCCGATCTCGGTGTTCGATTTCGTCTCGACCGGGCTGTGGCGCTCGGTTGGCATCTTCGGCGGCATCGGCACTGCTGCGCGCGAGAAGATCGCGCAGGCGGTCGCAGCCGTCGGCCTGACCGGCTTCGAGAGCCGCGGCATCGGCACGCTGTCGGGTGGCCAGATGCAGCGAATGCTGTTCGCCCGCGTGCTATTGCAGGATGCCCGCGTGATCGTGCTCGACGAGCCGTTCAACGCCATGGACTCCAAGACCTCGTCGGATCTCCTGCAACTGGTCGAGCACTGGCATGGCGAGCAGCGCACCGTGCTGGCGGCGCTGCACGACATGGACATGGTGCGCGCGCATTTCCCGCAGACCCTGCTGCTGGCGCGCGAGGCGGTGGCATGGGGGCCGACAGCGGAGGTGCTGACCGCCGACAATCTCACGCAGGCGCGCCGGATGTGCGAGGCCTTCGACGACGCGGCTGCGCCCTGCGTGCCCGCGCAAGCCTCGAAGGCGGCGTGATGCTGCGAGAGGTCCTGATCGCTCCGTTCTCGGATTTCGAATTCATGCGCCGCGCGCTCGCCGCGGTGATTGCACTGTCGCTCGGCTCCGGCCCGATCGGCGTCTTCCTGATGCTCAGGCGGATGAGCCTGGTCGGAGACGCGATGGCGCACGCGATCCTTCCCGGTGCTGCGATCGGCTTCCTGCTGTCCGGGCTCAACCTGTTCGCGATGACCACCGGCGGCCTGATCGCGGGCTTTGCGGTGGCGCTGCTGTCGGGCCTGGTGTCGCGCTCGACCGGTCTGAAGGAGGACGCTTCGCTGGCGACCTTCTATCTCGCTTCGCTCGCGATCGGCGTCACTATCGTCTCGGTCAAGGGCACCAACGTCGACCTGCTGCACGTGCTGTTCGGCAACATCCTGGCGATGGACGACCCGACCCTGCTGATGGTGGCGACCAACGCCACCATCACGCTCGTCGTGCTCGCCGTGATCTATCGCCCCTTGGTGGTCGAGAGCGTCGATCCCTTGTTCCTGCGCACCGTGAGCCGGGCCGGCGCACCGGCGCATCTGATCTTCCTCGGCCTGATCGTGGTCAACCTCGTCAACGGTTTCCAGGCGCTCGGCACATTGTTGGCGGTCGGCCTGATGATCCTCCCGGCAGGCATCGCGCGGTTCTGGTCCCGCGACGTCACGCCGATGATCTGCATCGCAGTCGCCTCGGCGATCGTCTCCGGCTATGCCGGATTGGTGCTGTCGTTCCAGACCCGCATTCCCTCCGGTCCCGCGATCATCCTGGTCGCTTCGCTGCTCTATCTCGGCTCGGTGTTGTTCGGACGCGTGGGCGGCGTGCTTCCGCAACTGTTTCCGGGACGTCATCTCGAAGCTTGAAATCCATGTCCATGAAACGCCTGCTGCCTGTCCTGAGCCTGCTCCTCGGTCTTTGCCTGATTGTCCCCGCATCGGCCGAGACGCGGCTGAACGTCGTGACCAGCTTCTCGATCCTGGCCGATTTCGCCCGCCAGGTCGGCGGCGACAAGGTCAGCGTCAATTCGCTGGTTGGTCCGGACAGCGACGTGCACGTCTATACGCCCACGCCGCATGACGCGAAGGAGGTCGGCGCGGCGCGGCTCCTGATCGTCAACGGCCTCGGCCTCGAGGGCTGGCTGCCGCGGCTGCAGCAGGCCTCCGGCAGCAAGGCGCCGATCGTCGTGGCCACGCAGGGCATCACGGCGCGCAAGCGCGGTTCGGATGCCGATCCGCACGCCTGGCAGTCGGTCGGCAATGCCATGGTCTATGTGCGGAATATCCGCGATGCGCTGGTCGCAGCCGATCCCGCCGATGCCGACACCTTCAAGGTCAATGCCGAGCGCTATCTCGCCGAACTCGCCGCGCTCGACCGCGAGGTCCGCGCCGAGATCGACAAGATACCGCCCGAGCGGCGCAAGGTGATCTCGACCCATGATGCCTTCGGCTATTTCGCCGATGCCTACGGCATCCTCTTCATCGCGCCGCTCGGTGTCTCCACCGAGACCGAGCCTTCGGCCCGCGATGTCGCCGAGATCATTGGCCAGGTCAGACGGGCGAAGATTCCGGCGGTGTTTTTGGAGAATTTCAACGATGCCCGGCTGGTCGGCCGGATCGCGGCCGAGACCGGCGCGAAGATTGGCGGCACGCTGTATTCGGACGCTTTGAGCGAGGAAAAGGGCCCCGTTCCCACTTACATTGCCATGGTCAGGCACAATATAAGGGCCCTGACCAGCGCGCTTGTCCGCCAGGGCTTCTGAAGCCCGGGCGGCCGGCGCGCGTTGGCCATTTTCGACGTGATCTTAGGTTTTCGGAGTGAGCATGTCCGACGCGAGCAAGATTCCAGTGACGGTCCTGACCGGCTATCTCGGGGCCGGCAAGACCACGCTTCTGAACCGCATCCTCTCGGAAGATCACGGCAAAAAGTACGCCGTCATCGTCAACGAATTCGGCGAGATCGGCATCGACAACGACCTCATCGTCGGCGCCGACGAGGAAGTGTTCGAGATGAACAACGGCTGCATCTGCTGCACCGTGCGCGGCGACCTCGTGCGCATCATCTCTGGCCTGATGCGCCGCAAGGGCAAGTTCGACGCCATCATCGTCGAGACCACGGGGCTCGCCGATCCGGCGCCGGTGGCGCAGACCTTCTTCGTCGACGAGGACGTGCAGAAGAACGCGCGCCTCGATGCCGTCGTCACGGTGGCCGACGCCAAGTGGCTGTCGGACCGGCTCAAGGACGCGCCCGAGGCCAAGAACCAGATCGCCTTCGCCGACGTCATCGTACTCAACAAGACCGATCTCGTCAGCCCGCCGGAGCTCGCCGAGGTCGAGGCGCGTATCCGCGCCATCAACCCCTATGCCAGGCTGCATCGCACCGAGCGCTGCCAGATCGCGATTTCGGACGTGCTGGAGCGCGGCGCTTTCGATCTCGACCGCATCCTCGAGATCGAGCCGGAATTCCTGAACACCGGCGACGATCACGACCATCACCATGATCACGACCACGGCCATGATCACCATCACCACGATCACGGCCTGAAGCACTATCACGACGAGGACATGCAGTCGCTGTCGCTGCGCTCCGACAAGCCGCTCGATCCATCGCGGTTCATGCCCTGGCTGCAGAACCTGGTGCAGACCGAGGGCGGCAAGATCCTGCGCTCCAAGGGCATCCTGGCGTTTCAGGACGATGACGACCGCTACGTTTTCCAGGGCGTGCACATGATGCTGGAGGGCGACCATCAGCGGAAGTGGAAGCCCGACGAGGCGCGCCAGAGCCGCGTCGTGTTCATCGGCCGCGAGCTGCCGGAAGACGCCATCCGTGAAGGCTTCGAACGCTGCATCGTGACCTGATGACGTCGTTTGATCAGGGCGGTGAAGCCGCATCCATCGTTTCCGTCACCGACAAGGTGAAGCCGGTCGCGCTCGGCATGGCCGTGACAGCCGTGCACTATCTCGGTGACCGCGCCGCCTTCGTCGGCACCGAGGAGAGCGTCGCGGTCGTCGATGTCGAAGGCGAGATCACCAAGGTCGAAGTCTCCGGCGGCGGCATCCTGTCGGCGGTGTCGGACGGATCGCGGCTCGTGATCGGCGGCGATGACGGCAAGGTCACCGCGCTCGACAAGGCGGGCGCCGTGTCGGTGCTCGTGACCGATCCGAAGCGGCGCTGGATCGACAACGTCGCGCTTCATCCCGACGGTGCGATCGCCTGGTCGGTCGGCAAGACCGCCTATGTGCGCCAGCCCAAGGGCGAGGAGAAGTCGCTCGAGGTGCCCTCGACCGCCGGCGGGCTCGCGTTCGCGCCGAAAGGCCTGCGGCTCGCGATCGCGCACTACAACGGCGCCACCTTGTGGTTTCCCAACATGGCAGGCGAGCCGGAATTTTTGGGCTGGGCCGGCTCGCATCACGCCGTCACCTTCAGCCCCGACAACAAGTTCCTGGTGACCGCTATGCACGAGCCAGCGCTACATGGCTGGCGCCTGGCTGACAGCCGCCACATGCGCATGACCGGCTACCCGTCGCGCGTGAAATCGATGTCCTGGGGCAGCGGTGGCCGCTTCCTGGCGACGTCGGGGGCCGACATGGTCATCCTGTGGCCGTTCGTCGGCAAGGACGGCCCGATGGGCAAGGAGCCAGCGATGCTAGCGCCGATGAAGGCCAAGGTCACCGCGGTCGCCTGCCATCCCAAGCAGGATATCCTGGCCTGCGGCTACGAGGACGGCACCGTGCTGATGGTGCGGATGCAGGACGGCGCCGAGATCCTGGTGCGCCGGAACGAAACGCCGCCGATCACGGCGATTGGCTGGAACGCCGCGGGAACCTGGCTCGCGTTTTCGGACGAGAGCGGCGAGGCGGGGCTGCTGCGGCTCTGATCACCGGCAGCTGCTCCCCGGACATTGGGGCGCAGCCGTCGCACGGAACCGCCCCGCCTGCCGATCGTTGTTCCGCATCTCAACTTTGGTGCGGGTGACAGCCCATGGCCTCGATCAACAGCAAACGGACGTTGCGCAGAGACCTGCTGCTGGCAGCGGGCCTGTTCTGTATTGGTGCGATCATCGCGATCGTGTCGCTGACCGAGATCAAGGCCAACCATCTCGACCAGATGGCGCAGGCGACGCCGACACCGTCAGCGACGCCCGCCGAGTCCAAGCCCGGCGGAACGCGTCCGACTACGCCGGCCCCGGAGCCGGCGCGGCCCGACATTGAAGCTCAGAAGGAAGGCGCAAAGCCCGCGCTGCCGCCGGCCCCCGCCGAGAAGGTCGCCCCGCCGATGGAGAAGAAGTAGCTCCCTTCGTCGTTCTCAGTCGTCATCCCGGGACGTGCGCAGCACGTCACCGGATGCCTGCGCGCCTTTGTGCTGGACCGCATCCGCAAGCACCATGTCGTCCCCGCGAACGCGGGGACCCATACTCCCAGGGAGTAGTTCGAGGCAGCCTCGTCGTTCCACCTCGCGCCTCACACCCGCCGCGGCGTGGGTCCCGGGTCGGCGCCACGACGGCGTTGCCGTCGCGGCTTGCCCGGGACGACAGCGGAGGTTTACCGCACCAGGATGTTCCGGAACTGCCACGGATCGTTGGTGTCGATATCCTCCGGGAACAGGCCGGGACGGTCATTCAGCGGGGTCCAGTCGGTGTAGTAGCCCTTCACCGGGCCGAGATACGGCGTCTGGATCTCGAGGCAGCGGCGGAAGTCCAGCTCGTCGGCCTCGACGATGCCGGCGGTCGGATTCTCCAGCGCCCACACCATGCCGGCGAGCACGGCGGACGACACCTGCATGCCGGTCGCGTTCTGGTAGGGCGCGATGCGGCGGGTCTCCTCGATCGAGAGCTGCGAGCCGTACCAATAGGCGTTCTTGCCGTGGCCATAGAGCAGCACGCCGAGCTCGTCGATGCCGTCGACGATCTCGTTCTCGTCCAGGATGTGCCACTTCTCCTGCATCTTGCCGGTGGCGCCGAAGATCTCGTGCAGCGACAGCACCGCGTCGTTGGCAGGATGATAGGCGTAGTGGCAGGTCGGGCGGTACACCACCTTGTCGCCGTCGCGCACGGTGAAATAGTCGGCGATCGAGATCGACTCGTTGTGGGTCACCAGGAAGCCGTACTGCGCGCCCGGCGTCGGGCACCACGAGCGCACGCGGGTGTTGGCGCCGGGCTGCAGCAGGTAGATCGCCGCACCACAGCCTTGCGGATGGCAGCGGCCATTCTCCGGCATCCACTTTTCATGCGTGCCCCAGCCGAGCTCGGCGGGCTGCATGCCCTCGGAGACGAAGCCCTCGACCGACCAGGTGTTGACGAACACGTCCATCGGCTTCGGGTTCTTGGAGCGCTGGGTGTCGCGCTCGGCGATGTGGACGCCCTTGACACCGAGCGTCTGCATCAGCTGCGCCCAGCCCTCGCGGCTCTTCGGCTCGACGATCTCGGTGTTGGTGTCGCGGGCGATGTCGAGCAGCGCCTGCTTGACGAACCAGGACACCATGCCGGGGTTGGCGCCGCAGGTGGAGACGGCGGTGGTGCCGCCCGGGCTGTTGCGGCGCGCGGCCAGCAGGGTCTCGCGCAGCGCGTAGTTGGAGCGCTGCTCGACGCCCATGTTCTTGTCGAAATAGAAGCCGGCCCACGGCTCGACGACGGTGTCGATGTAGAGCGCGCCGATCTCCCGGCACATCGTCATGAGGTCGACCGAGGAGGTGTCGACCGAAAGGTTGACGCAGAAGCCCTGGCCGCCGCCTGCGGTGAGCAGCGGCACCAGCAGCTCGCGGTAATTGTCGCGGGTCACGCCCTGCTGGATGAAGCGGACGCCGTGCTTCTTCGCCAGCGCGCCGTCGTCATGCGGATCGATGATGACGAAGCGGTCCTTGTCATATTCGAAGTGGCGTTCGATCAGGGGCAGGGTGCCCTTGCCGATCGAGCCGAAGCCGATCATCACGATGGGGCCGGAAATCTTGGCGTGGATCTGCGAGCTCATGAGGGGATTGTCTCCGGAAAAGTGCTTCCGCGTATGTGCGGGAATGATGATCAGGCGCTGCGCCGCTTCAGGTGCTGCTGCGGCGCTTGGCGGTGACTTCGATCTCGACCTTCATCTCGGGCTTGTAGAGGCCCGCGACGACCAGCAGCGTGGCCGCCGGGCGGATCTCGCCGAACACCTCGCCACAGACGGCAAAATGCGCGTCGGCGTCCTCGGCGTCGGTGATGTAGTAGGTCGCGCGGACGACGTCGGCCATCTCGAAGCCGGCCTCCTGCAACGCTGCTGCGATGGTCTTGAAGCAGTTGCGTGACTGGCTCGTGACATCGGCCGGCATCGTCATGGTGGTGTAGTCGTAGCCGGTGGTGCCGGCGACGAAGCAGAAGTCGCCGTCGACCACCGCGCGGCTGTAGCCGGCAGTCTTCTCGAACGGTGATCCGGTAGAGATCAGGCGGCGGGGCATGGACGACCTCGTCAGCGGTTTGGCTGCGGTTTAAGGGCTTTTGCTGCACCTGCGCAACCCCTGGCGGGGCGGCTGCGGCGCTCGCTGCCGGAATGCCTAACGCAGCCGCGTGACGTCGGGTCCGGTGGGCGGGCCGCTGGACCAGCGCCGCACCACGATGTCGCGGACGATCAGGATCCCGAGCAGGATCAGGATGAGCGTCGGCAGCAGCGTGCGCCGCTGCGGCGGCGCCCCGGCC
>JBARNF010001153.1:0-3978 GCA_049802835.1 Bradyrhizobium sp. | reverse complement strand
CCGAGGCCCCGGTCGTCTAACATCACCAGCGGAGGTTTGCACGACACGGGTCGGCAGCTCGCTGCTACAGCGAACAAACCGGAAACAGGACTGAAATGAAAGGGAGAGGTTTGGTGCGCTCGGAGGGACTCGAACCCCCACGACTTTCGCCACTGCCACCTCAAGGCAGCGCGTCTACCAATTCCGCCACGAGCGCACAGGAGAAGCCGGAACCAGGAGAAGAAAGGCACCGGATCAATGGCGCCCGTGTATCAAATCGATCTCGGCCGGACAAGGCCCGCCCGGCCCCATCTCCAGGTTTTGTGGAAGGTTTTTGGACCGCCGTCCCGCTATCGCGTGGTCGGCGTCGGCGATCGCGGCAGCATGTCCTTGACCTCGACCGCGATACGGTTGCGGTCGACCAGCACCACCCCATTGGCGATGGGCATGTTGTTGGCGAGGACCTTGACGTCATCGGCCTCGGTGGCGTCCAGCTCGATGATGGCGCCGCGGGACAGGCGCAGAACCTGGTGGATGGGCATAGAACAGGTGCCGAGCACGACCATCAGGTCGACTGTCACTTTATCGAAGGTTGACACTGCAGGACCACCGAAGTCACGACTGGATTCCGTTACCCGAGACATCATCATGTTGTGGTTAGCCAATGGTTAACAGCCGCGAAACGCTCGATCTGACCACCTTCGCCGGCCCGCCCGGCACCGCCGTGGATTGGCTCATCTCCGATTCGCTCGTCGACTATGCTGCGGCGACGGCCTTCATGGAGGCCCGTGCGGCTGCCATCGCCGCGCATGAGGCCGCGGAGCTGGTCTGGCTGCTCGAACACCCCCCGGTCTACACCTCCGGCACCTCGGGCAAGCCTGAGGACCTGCGCGACCCGCGCTTTCCGCTGGTGCCGACCGGCCGCGGTGGCCAGGTCACCTATCACGGCCCCGGCCAGCGGGTCGCTTATGTGATGCTCGACCTCAAGCGCCGCCGGCCGGATGTCCGCGCCTATGTCGCGGCGCTCGAGGAGACGATCATCCGCACGCTCGCCGCCTTCAACGTCCGCGGCGAACGCCGCGAGGACCGCGTCGGCGTCTGGGTCAAACGGCCGGACAAGGGCGATGGCCATGAGGACAAGATCGCCGCGATCGGCGTCCGGCTGAAGCGCTGGGTGACCTTCCACGGCATCGCCATCAACGTCGAGCCGGACCTGTCGCACTTCCAGGCGATCGTGCCCTGCGGCGTCACCGACCCGCGCTTCGGCGTCACCAGCCTGGTCGATCTCGGCCTTCCCGTGACGCTGGCCGACGTCGACATTGCGCTCCGGCAGGCGTTCGAGAGCGTGTTCGGCGCAACTGTTCCGGCGCCGCCGGAGACGGCATGAGCTCGGACCAGCTCAGACCGCGCCCCGCTGCGGAGGCACGCCGAGCTTGGCCGCGACATAACGGCGCTCCTGGGTCAATCCGCCGAAGCCGTAGGCATCTCCCTTCACCTCGTCGACATGCAGATAGGTTTCGTGGTGCAGCGGGCCGATCAGCTCGGCCATGTGGTCGAACACGGCCGCGAGATAGGCGGCCTTCTCGTCCTTGGTGTTGGTGCCTTCGCTGACGTGAACATCAATCCAGTAGCTGGCGAGCCCCTGCTCGGCGAGCGAGGCTCCGCCCGCGAACCAGTCCGCCGCATCGGTTTCCCTGACGATGACGGCGGTGACCTTCGGGTCTTTGCGCAGGATGTGCGCGGTGAGCTCGGTGACGGTTTCCGCAATGTCTTTCTTCAGCGACGGCGAGCGGCGTTGGCTGGCATAGGTGACGGTGATCAGGGGCATCGTGGTTTGTTCTCGTGAATGGCGGCGACGCCGCGTACGCCTCACAACTTAGCCACGCCATCATCATTTCTGTATACTATCATGATAGATATCAATGATAAGCATTTGTAATGAAGACCACGCTCGACATCTCCGCCGTTCGCGCTTTCCTGCTGGTCTGCGACCTTCAGAGCTTCACGCGATCCGCCGAAGCGCTGGGCACGACGCAGGCGGCCGTCAGCCTGAAGCTGCAGCGGCTGGAAGCCGCGCTCGGAAAGCGCCTCCTGGAGCGTTCGCCGCGAGCGGTACGGCTGACGGCGGACGGCGCTGTCTTCGTGGAGAACGCCCGCGCGCTCGTCGCCGCTCACGACCTCGCGCTGACCGGGACGTCCCGCCCCCGTCCCCGACTGTCGCTCGGCATCAGCGATCATGCCGCCGGCCCCGAACTGGTGCCGATGCTGCAACAATTTCAGGCAATGGCGACGGAGCTGGTCTTATCGGTCGGCATCGGGTTCTCGCGCGACCTGCTCGACCTCTATGATGCAGGCAAGCTCGATGCGGTGATCGTGCGGCAGGAGGCGTCCCGTCGCGGTGGCGAGACCCTGATCAACGACGAATTCGCCTGGTTCGCTGCCCCGAAATTTCGCATCCCTGCAGGCGGCCCGCTGCCGCTCGCGACGCTGGCGCCGCCGTGCGGGGTGCGTGCCATCGCTGTCCGCGCCCTCGACAAGTCGAAATCGCCCTTCATCGAGGCATTCGTCGGCGGCGGTGTCGCGGCCGTCGTTGCTGCCGCACAGGCCGGACTCGCGATCGCGCCCCTGGCGCGACGAATTGCACCAGGCGGCCTCATCGACGTCGGGCCAGGCCTGGGCCTGCCGAAGCTCGGGCGATCGAAGGTCATCCTCCATGCCAAGGTCAGCGACGCTGCCAAACGGACTGCGTTGCGCACGCTGGCCGCGGCATTCCGAAGCGTGTCGCCGTCGAAATAATTGACGCCGACTGACCGTGATGTAGCATAGGTTAATGATCGAAGTTCAGGAGCATCGGCTTGCACCGTCTCTTGACCGCAGCTGACCTCGTCAGCGCCTCACCAAAGCCGAGCCCGGCAACGACGGGCACGATCGGCCTCGAACCGTTGCATCGCCACGCCCTGATCCGAACCTCCAGTGCCGAAGTGCTGCGCGACCTCGCGGGGCGCCGGCTCGGCGCCGAGCGCATCGATTTCAGGCACGCCGAACGCTTCGAGGCCGTCGTCAACCTGATCGAGCTCGAGACCATCGGCCTCGCCTTCGGCACCACGACCTGCGACATGGTCTCCGACCACCGCGCAGCCGATTTCGTGCGGGTGCAGATCGCCTTGAAAGGCCGCGCGGTCAGCTGTGCCCGCGGCGAGGCGACCGACGTGAACGAGCACCAGTTCGCGGTCGCGCCGGCCGGCGTGCCCTGGCAGATGGCCTGCCAGGGCGGTCATCGGCGACTTACGCTGCGCCTCGATCCACAGGTGCTGCGCCAGCGGCTGGCGGTGCTGGTCGGCGTGCAGCCGCGCGCCGACTACGCGATCGACCCCGCCATTCCGGCCGACGATCCGCAAGCGCGCAGCCTGATGCGTCTGCTCGATTTCCTCACGACCCAGCTCAACGAGCAGGACGCCGCCTTCCCCACCGCGGTCTACCGCGAACTCGAGGACGCGGTGCACGTCGCTTTTCTCTGCGCCAGCCGGCATCGTTTCCGCGACATGCTCGTCGACCCTGCGCCGATGCCCGATTTCGGGCTGGTCAAGCGGCTTGAGGACTATATCGAGGCCAACTGGCGCGAGCCGATGACGATCGAGCGGCTGGCACGTGAAGCCGGCGTCAGCGCCCGCTCGATCTTCCGCGTGTTCGAGCGCGTGCGCGGCTACTCGCCGATCGCATTCGCGAAATCCGTCCGCCTGCGCCGCGCCCATGAGATGCTGCGCTCGGGCGATCCGGCCGTCACCGTGGCAGCGGCGGCCGCGGCCTGCAACTTCGGCAACGCGGGGCACTTTGCCCGCTACTACCGCGCCACGTTCGGCGAACTGCCGTCGGTGACCATAGCGCGCGCGGACCGGTTGTGACGCCTCTCGCCGGCGAGGATCACAGGATCGCTTCGAGCGCGCTACGCAGGCTCTGGTGACGAAACACGAAGCCGCTCGACAGCGCCTTGTTCGGCAC
>JBARNF010001152.1:0-10627 GCA_049802835.1 Bradyrhizobium sp. | reverse complement strand
GCGGTAAACGTGGTCGTCAACGCTCCCGCCTGCAGCGCCCCGTGAACGGCTCCAGCGGCACCGCCCTCTGATTGCATTTCGACGACATGAGGCACCGCACCCCATAGGTTGGGCCTCGCATCGGCGGCCCAGGCATCGGCATACTCCCCCATCGCCGAGGCAGGCGTGATCGGGTAAATGGCGACCACTTCGCTGACGCGATAGGCGATATCAGCCACCGCCTCGTTGGCATCCAGCGTACGGTACCGCGGTCTTGTCACGTCATCGCCCCGGGCTCGTTGGGACTCGGTTCTGGCCTTCTATCCTCCCTGGCATTTTGTAGTTTCGCAATCGGAGTCATGATGCCATCTCCAGCGCCAATGCGATTCCCTGTCCTCCACCAATACAGAGCGTGACGACGCCCTTCTTGATACCGTCGCGCTGCATCGAGTGCAGGAGGCGTGTCGTGAGCACTGCCCCGGTCGCGCCGATGGGGTGACCATGCGCGATAGCACCACCTTCCACGTTGACCACATCCGGGGATAAACCGAGATCCTTTGTGACCGCGAGAACGATGGCCGCGAACGCCTCATTGATCTCAATGCGATCGACATCGCCGATCTTCCAACCAGCCCGGCCAAGTGCCTGCTTCACTGCGGGTACTGGGCCAAGGCCGAACATGCCGGGTTCAACGGCGCCGATGCCGTAGGCGGCGAGGCGCGCCATCGGTTGCAGGCCCTTCTTTTCCGCCCAGGCGCGGTCGGCCACGATCATGGCCGCAGCCCCGGCATTGAGGCCCGGCGCACTTCCGGCTGTGATCGTTCCTTCCGGCCGAAACGCCGGCTTAAGCTTTGACAGGCTTTCCAGTGTCGTATCGGGACGATTGTGTTCATCCTTGTCGAACTTCACTGGGCCCTTTCGTGAGAAAACTTCCACTCCCTCGATTTCCGCGACGAATTTGCCTGCTGATTGAGCCGCCGAAAACCGCTTCTGCGACCGCTCTGCCCACCGGTCTTGCTGTTCGCGGGTTATATGATGTGTGTGAACAAGATCCTCGGTGTGCCAGCCAGAGTGCTTGCCGGAGAATGCGTCGTTGAGGCCGTCCATCAGCATCGAATCGAATATTTGCGCGTCACCCATGCGGTAACCCCAGCGTCCGGACGCCATGAGATACGGCGCGCGATCCATGTTCTCCATTCCGCCAGCGATCGCACTGTCGATGAATCCGAGCATGACTTCCTGTGCCGCGCTGGCAATCGCCTGCGCGCCCGAGCCACAGACACGATTGACCGTCATCGCCGGGACCTCAACGGGAACGCCGCCGTAGAAGGCCGCCTGCCGCGCGGGGTTCATCTTATTGCCGGCCTGGATCACGTTTCCCATGACGACAGTACCGACATCTTCGCGCTCAAGCTTCGCGCGACCCATGGTCGCTCGAATGACCGCTGCGCCAAGATCGATCGCAGGCATCTCCTTGTAGGTGCCGCCGTAGGTGCCGATCGCGGTCCGCACCGGGTTGCAGATGACAACTTCGCGCGGGTTCATTGCTAAACTCCTTCTGATGATTATACGCCGAACGAGTCGAGATAGGCTCTCCCCTTGGGCACGTTCCAATGATCCAGGTCGTGGACGAGCGTCCGCTGCATCACGGTCCGGCCGACGGCAAAATATCGCGATCGGCAAGGATAGACCCGGCCTGAATACATGCGTCACCCGCGGCGCCGCGAATGAATGATCGATGCCTTCGCGTCTCAGCCCCGCACTCACCCACTTTTGCAGCGGGCGTGATCCGCAGTTGCGGCGCTTGGTCGTTCAGAGAGGCAAATTCTCCTGAATTGCATAGAAATCCTGTGACGGCTTCGTCCTTCGGACCATGATCACGTTGCGTTGCGCGATTGAAGCGAACCTGCTGCCGAAGCAAGGCAAGGATTGAAGACGCGGTCTCACCATTCGTCATCTACAGAAGATGATACTCCGAGACCCTTTTAGTAATCGTATCGGCTCTCGCGGGCAGCAACTTGATCAAAATCAACCTCTTCTCCGCCTGCTTGCCCGATCTCAGGCGACAATTCGTATCATCGCCTTGGAGAACCTCATGAGTTCCCTGCTTGCAACAGCATCGGATGAACAACTCCGATTGGCTCGTGAAATGGCAGGCCGCATCTCCCCACGGCCCGGCCTTACCTAGCATCTTCTGACGATCCACGCGGCCGCTCGCATGTCCGATCTCGTCGAGCGCGCCAATCATTTTCGAGGAGTCTGTCGAACAACGTGGAGGACGACAAATCTTTTTCGCGATCAATACAATGCGTTGGCAAACTGCACCTTCCCGCACTTCAGCAGATTGTAGGCGCGAAATGCCAGCGAGGCGCCGCACTCAACCGCCGGCATCCCCTCGTCGAGGTTCTATTCTCCGACACGGCGGGTCTATTGCTTCGCTAGAAGCACGAGACTTTAGAACTGCCACGCGACCTTCAGAGCACTCTGCGTTGAGGCTCTTCGTCAGCAGCTGCAACAGGGGCAAAAGCAAGCCGGCCAGTGACACGCAGGCCGATTGAGATGCTCCAAGTACGAGAGGTAAAGCGATGAAAAGGCAGACTAGGACATACGCGATTGCCGCCGCGCTCTTTGGCGCCGCGACGCTCGGCCCGGCATTTCCTTCAGGGGCAACTCCGATCTCGCCAGGCGCGCCGTTTCTGACACAAGGGACGTCCTCGTCCGAAGTGACGGAGGTCCGCTATCGACACCATTACCGCAGTCGCGTCTATCGGCCTGCGCGCGGGGCGGCGATTGGTCTTGGAGTTCTTGGTGCCGCGGCCGGAGCCGCCGCCTATGGGGCCTACGGCCCCGGCTACTACGGTCCTGGTTACGCGCCGGGCTACGCACCAGGCTACTACGGTGGTCCTTACCCGCATCGCCGCCGTCATGCCAGGCTTTGCTTCTCTTTTACGATTTGCGCCAGCAGCCTGCGTACTCGCTCATCGTGAAATGCCATTCCGAAAAGGGCGAGAACGACCTGACCGGGCGGAAGCTCCTCGTCACCCTTTGCCTGGCGAATGAACATTTCCATCTCACCATTTTCACGAACGACGATAGCCGCGTCGTTGGAACCGAGCTCAATGCGAGTTGGTCGTTTCAGCCAGAACATTCACAGCTCCTGTTTGCGCCTTCCGTCAGATGGCGCCCCCCCTGATCGAGGGAGCAACTCTTCTTGATTGATTCCGCTCTAGCTCTCGCCTCATCGCAAAGTTGGATCTCCTCAATTGGAGCCGACGTGTCGCTCGGGTCTGTTGACTTGCATCAAAATGACTTGGTGACGGCCTCGTAAGCTTGGAATCGCCATGCCCTGGGATCAAGAGCGAATCACACAAATAAGGACTCCCGGACAATGTCTCGCAATATTCTTTACCTCGTCATCGGCGGGCTCGCAGTCGTCGCAGTGATACTTGGCTATCAAGTCTACCGGGAGCGACAGAAGACCACGGGCGTCGAGATCAACATCGGCGAGCGCGGCATTTCGATCGAAAAGAAATAGCACGGACCTTTCTCCGGCACCGCTGGCGACAGCCGTTGCTGGAGTTCGAGGGCCGCGCGCACAACTCGAACTGCCCAAAGGTCCAATATTCATAAGGTTCCACCAAAGGAGTCGGCCAATGTCGATCGGACTTATCCTCGTCGTCATCCTCATCATCTTCCTGCTTGGTGGCTTCAGCGGCCGCTTTGGCGGCTACGGCTACGGCTTCGGCCACGGCGGAATGGGTGTCATCGGCATCATCCTGGTCATCCTGGTCGTATTGCTGCTCCTGGGTCGACTCTGATCCTGTCAGTGTCGGCTGCGTAGACCGGGCGCAATCCCAGAACATCCTGTCGTCGGCGTAACAGGGTCCCAGCCAACCCCGACCAGAGACCTGGCCGGGATTTTCCGTTTCATGTGTTGTTTGAGCTTTTTCGGAGCAGCCGCATGGCGGAGCCCGGGCTGGCTTGGACGGCTCCGCTTACCTGATAGAATGGCGGGATTCGTACCATCGAAAACAACTCGTTTTTGCTGCTGACGATTGCGATATCTCTGGCGTTTGCGTGGATCTTGCTGCCGTTTTATGGAGCGGTTCTCTGGGGAACTGTCACAGCCGTATTATTTGCGCCATTACATCGGGGGCTGCTGAAATCGATGGGACGGCGGCGCTCCCTTGCCGCCCTGTCTACTGTCATGATCATCATCGCGATCGTGATCCTGCCAATGACGCTGATCGCCGCCGCGTTGACGCAGGAAGCGTTGGGCTTCTATGGGAAAGTCCAGTCGGGAGAGCTGGATCTCGGCCGGTTCTTTCAGCAGGTCCATGACATCTTGCCCGCGTGGACGATTAATCTGCTGGACCGCTTCGGCCTGGCGAGCCTCAGTGCGGTACAACAAAAGCTTTCCGCCGCCCTCATGCCGGCAGCCAATACATCGCCGCTCAGGCACTCAACATTGGTCAGAGCACGTTCGACTTCATCGCGAACCTGTTCGTCATGCTTTATCTGTTGTTCTTCCTGCTCCGCGACGAGGACGCGCTGTCCAAACGGATCAGAGATGCTATTCCGCTACGCGCCGAACAGCAGAGCGCCTTCGTCCTCAAATTCGCAATCGTCATCCGCGCCACGGTCAAAGGCGACATGCTCGTCGCCCTGCTGCAGGGGGCGCTCGGCGGCCTGATATTCTGGTTCCTTGGGATCAGCGCCCCACTGCTCTGGGCCGTTGTGATGGCCGTCTTTTCATTGTTGCCGGCGATAGGCGCCAGCCTCATCTGGATCCCGGTCGCCGTCTATCTTCTTGTGACAGGTGCTACGTGGCAGGGCATTGTCTTGATCGCCTTCGGCGCGCTCATCATCGGACTCGTGGATAATTTCTTGCGCCCGATCTTGGTGGGCAAAGACACCAAGATGCCCGACTAATGTCGTTCTCATCTCCACGCTGGGAGGGCATCGCCACCTTCGGTCTCAACGGATTCGTCGTCGGTCCGGTGATCGCGGCCATGTTCATCGCGGCTTGGGACATATTCTCGGCATCGAGGCAAATCGTCGAGAACGGCGGCAACGTTCGTTAGTAGTCGGCCGCTCGTCACGCAAGTGCCCAGCAAGCGCAACGAATGGGCTCGTTCCGGTCAAACTCCCAACCCGCAGACTTTGATCCCAATCAACCATTCCGCCCGGCGGTAGCCTATGGTTGCAATAGCCATCATCCGGCACCTGGAGCCAAGGCGAAATGAGCACGCATCTCGGCAGTGGTGCCACGGCCGAAAACAGGGACGCTCTGCCCTATGTGCCGCTGCCGTCGGCCGGGCGCCCGGTCAGGGAGCCACTCGCGCAGCCGCGATTTGCGACGAGGTACCGGATTGCCGTGGCGATCGCGGTGCTGCTTTTCGCTGCATCTCTGGGCATCTGGTGGTCACTCAGCGGCGACGCGTCGGTCCGATATGAGACGGTGCCTGTTGCGATCGGTGACGTCGCGCGCGACGTAAACGCCACGGGGGCGGTCAATCCGGAATTGACGATCATTGTCGGGACCTATGTATCCGGCGTGATCCAGGAATTGAGTTGCGATTACAACACGCAGGTCAAACGCGGACAAAGCTGCGCCAGGATCGATCCCCGCCCCTATCAGAGCATCGTCGATCAGGCGAAGGCCAGTCTCGCCATCGCGAAAGCGCAGCTGGAAAAGGACAAGGCATCGCTCACCTATGCCAAGGCCAACTTGGAACGCCTCGCCACGCTCGTCAAGACAAGCGCCGTGTCGGAGGACGCCTACGACAATGCGAAAAACGTGTACGATCAGGCTCTGGCGCAAATTACGTTTGACGAGGCCACCATCCAGCAGCGCGAAGCCGTGCTCGCCGCGGCACAGGTCAATCTCGACTATACCAACATCATCTCACCGGTCGATGGCACGGTCGTTTCGCGCGCCGTCACCATGGGACAAACTGTAGCGGCGAGTTTCCAGACTCCCACCTTATTTCTGATCGCGACCGACCTCACCAGGATGCAGGTGGACGCCAATGTCAGCGAGAGCGACATCGGCGGCATCAAGAATGGCGACAATGCGACGTTCACGGTCGACGCATATCCGAAACGTCTGTTCGAGGGAACGGTGACCCAGGTCCGCCAGTCCCCGCAAACCGTGCAGAACGTCATCACTTACGATGTCGTCGTCAGCGTCAACAACCCTGATCTGGCGCTCAAACCTGGCCTGACGGCGGCGACAAGGATCATCATCGATCGGCGCAGCGGCGTGCTCCGCGTTCCGAACCGGGCGTTGCGTTATGTCCCGACCGGGACCGCCCTTGGCGACACGAAACAAGCCCGTGTTTGGGTGCTGCGGGACGGATCGCCGGTGCCGGTTCAGGTGCTGGTCGGGCTCGACGACGACGAGTTTACGGAGATCGTGCAAGGCGACGTGAACGTCGACGACAGGGTGATCGTCGCGGAGCAACGGAATTCAGCGAAAGCCCCCTCCAGCGTGCCGCCGCCCCGCCTCTGATCCCATCAGCCACAACGATTGAAGGCACATGGCGGAGCCGGTCATCAGGATTGAGGGAGTATCGCGGACATATCATGTCGGCGACGTTGACGTTCGCGCGCTTTCGGACGTGAGCCTGATCGTCGAACACGGCGAGTTCATCGCCATCATGGGCGCGTCCGGATCGGGCAAGTCGACGCTGATGTCGATCCTTGGTTGCCTCGATCGGCCTACCGCCGGTCATTACTGGTTCGACGGCATCGACGTCGCGCAGCTTGCGGAACCGGATCTTGCCGGCCTTCGCAGCGATCGGCTTGGGTTCGTATTCCAGAGCTTCAATCTGTTGCCGCGTACCAGCGCCATGGACAATGTCGCCCTGCCGCTTCTGTATGCGATGTCCGGCCAGAGCCATGCCAGCGCTCGCTTCGAGCGAGCTCGTGCGGTTCTGGACCAGCTCGGGCTACGCGACCGGGAACGCAACACGCCGGGCCAGCTGTCGGGCGGCCAGCAGCAGCGGGTTGCGATCGCACGGGCCCTGATCAACCGACCGAGCCTGCTGCTCGCGGATGAGCCGACCGGCAATCTCGATACCCGCAACTCCAACGAGATCATGCAGACGCTCAGTTCGCTCAATCGCGAGCAAGGCGTCACCATCATCGTGGTGACTCACGAGCCTGATGTCGCGGCCTTTGCGGATCGCGTGCTGACCATGCGCGACGGCCAGATCATCACGGATGTGAAGAAGACAAAGCCCGCCAAGGGGCCGCAGCCGGCGAGCCGGACGCCGGACAGATTGGTCCAGCCCAGGGAACGGTCGGCCTATGTCGCAATGTCGGTCGCATCATGGCCCTTTGCCTGGATGGTGATGACGGCAGCCGTCGAGGCAATCTGGCGCAACAAGATGCGTTCGGCACTGACGATGCTCGGGGTCTTCATCGGCGTCGCCGCGTTGATCGTCATGGTGTCGGTCGGCCAGGGCGCCAACGAGGCTGTCCGAAAGGAGATCTCAAGGTTGGGGACGAACCTCGTGGTCATCCTGCCGGGCGCAGCCACGAGCGGCGGCGCGCGCGGCGGCTCCGGAAGCGCTTCGACGCTGACTGTGGCCGATGTCCGAGCAATCCGGCGGGAGGCTCCTGCCGCCGGAGCCGTGAGCTATCTCATCCGCCAGCCGGGACTGATCCGCTTTGCGAACCAGAACTGGACCACCGGCATTCAGGGCGTAAGTGCCAATTATCCTCCGATGACGAACTGGCAGATCGCCGCAGGGCGGGCGATCACTCCGGAGGACGAGCGAAGCTCGGCGCTGGTCGCGGTCCTTGGCGAGACCGTGCGCCGTCAGCTCTTCGGCACCTCTCAAAATCCGATCGGGGCGACGGTGCAGGCCAAGGGGGTGTCGTTGCGGGTGGTCGGAATTCTCGACGCGAAGGGGCAGACTTCCTTTGGACAGGACCAGGACGATCTGATCATGGTTCCGTTCACGACAGCCGAGCGCAAGATTATCGGCGTTGCGGCGCCAAGCCAGCAGCAGACCGCCATCAACTGGATCTACCCGTCGCCGCCGAACCCTTACGGCCTTCAACCGCGCATGACCGGATTTGTGAATCAGATTTACGTGCAGGCGGTGGATCAGACCGGCATCCGGACGGCGATCGACCAGGCCACCGAGATCCTGGCACGACGTCACCGCATCAGGCCGGGCACCACCAACGATTTTTCCGTGCGAAACCTCAGTCAGATCGCGCAGACCGCGGAAGGCAGCAGCCGCATCATGGCACTCCTGTTGGCCGCGGTCGCGTCCATATCGCTTGTGGTCGGCGGCATCGGCATCATGAATATCCTGCTCGTCTCAGTGACGGAGCGAACGCGGGAGATCGGACTGCGGATGGCAATCGGTGCCCGACGATTACATGTCCTGCTTCAGTTTCTTGCCGAGGCAATATTCATCAGCGTCAGCGGCGGCATCGTGGGAATTGTTGTCGGCGCGGCGTTTTCCGTCGCCATTTCCGCCCTCACCGGCTGGCCGGCGCCGATATCACTGGGAGCGATCGCTGGAGGGTTCATGTTCTCGGCAGCCGTCGGCATATTTTTCGGTTACTACCCCGCGCAAAAGGCCGCCCGGCTCGATCCGATCGAAGCGCTGCGCTATGAGTAGGCAACGCTGACCAGGCGACTCGGCTTGAGACAACTTCGAAAGCAGAGGGAATCCGCTTGAGCCGCTTGATCGTCGGGTTCTGATCCCCGACACCGCCCATCCGCCCGTGGGCAGGCTGTGCGAGCACTATCTGGCGCCCCGCGACATCGGACATGCGGTCTATGATCCCCTGGTTCGAAACGGAGCTAGAGATGGGACTGAGTGAGATCACCACAGAGATTTTTCGCGCAATTTCATACGGGAAATGAACGCCAGATCGCTGCCAGATCCGAATGGCCGACGGCCTCGGTGTGCATTGACCACCAATCCGACTAATAGCCCCGCAAGTGTCATACGATCTGGTCGCTAAGCAGAACTATCGCGACCAGAACCACAATAATAACGCCGAGCCTCCGACCGCGAGAAACCCACCTTCGTGCCAGCGATTGAGCCCGTTACGGAGTGGCCTCTCGCCCTTCGAGTACGCCGTCCACAAGACGACTGCTCCAAACAAAAGGCAGAGGGTGCCCGCCGCCTGTGCCGGCGTGTCCCCGGACCAAAGTACAGAAATGATCAGCAAGATTGTCAATCGAAAGGCTAGCCGAGCCAATGTCGCGGCGGACTGATGACCCTTGGCGAGCATAGCCCATCGCAGCGTTAATAATTCCCGACGAACAGGCCTTGTCAAAGTCCCCACCTGCGGACGAACCAGACGTTCACAAGGTGCGTGAGTATCGCGCGCGCGACATCGGACGGTCGGCATCGTACCGGGAAGGAAGCACATAGCGCGAGTTGCCGGCACAAGTCTTCAGCGCGATGAAGATGTCTAGCATCTGGCGCGAGAGATACACGTTGTGCGCCTTCGACCGCTTCATCCTCTCCTTCGGGATGGTCCAGACGGCATTCTCGAAGTCGACCTCATCCCAGGTCGCATCCTGTCGTTCGCTTTTCCGCACCATGGAGAGAAGATACGGCCTGACGCCCAGCCGGATTGTCGGCAGCGTCGGAACATGCTCCAGCTGCTTGAGCATGATGCGGATTTCTGACGGCGACAGCGAGCGATCGCGAGGGACGAACTGCGCGATGGAAGATGGTCCGACGTCGTCAGCTGGATTGGCGACCTTCTCGCCGTGCAGAATGGCAAAGCCGTAGATCTGCTTGACGATATCGCGGACGTGAATTGCGGTCGCCGGCGCGCCCCGGTCGACGATTGCCGCACAGTGCTTTCGCAAATCATCGGGCGTGATTTCAGACAACAACCGTTTGCGCCAGGGCGGCAGCAGCTCGCGTTCGAAAATCGAACGGCGCATGGCCCGCGTGCTGTCAGCCATGGGAGCCGCCGTAAGCCACTTCTTACCGAACTCTCCGAATGCCTTGGCCTCCATCAGGCGCCGTTTGGCGCGCTGCTTCTCGATGGCTGGGGACCGCCCCTCCTTGATGGCGCGCCTCGCGTCGATGCAGAGCTCTCTTGCTCGCGCAAGCGACAGGTCGGCCGCACCGTATTTGCCGAAGGTGATGGTCTCCCTGCGTCCGTTCATCCGATAGTCGAGCCGAAACGAGATGGAGCCCTTCGTACTGACGAGGACGTACATGCCGTCCCGATCGGTCACCTTGTAGGACTTTTCCTTTTGTTTCAGATGCTTAAGCGCTGCATCGGTCAGCATTTGTCCGCCTTCTGGGTTCGATACCGTCATGCCGATTTCGGCTGCGGATCTGAAGGAAAGCGACGCTATTTCAATTGGTTGGACCAAAAAAATACCGTCAGGGCTCATTGCGAGCTGACGGTATTGATCAAAAGGGGATGGGAATAAGGAAGCCGATGCCGTCAAACAGTCCGGCACAGCCAACCTTGGTCCGCAGATAGTCCGCGATAGGTGCCGGCGGAATTTATTTTTGGTTTCAGGGAGTTAGAGCGTAGATTTGGATGTATCCGGCTAGCTTCGGCCGGACGCGAATTATTCCCACTCGATCGTCCCCGGCGGCTTGCTCGTCACGTCATACACCACCCGGTTCACGCCCTTTAC
>JBARNF010001151.1:0-32707 GCA_049802835.1 Bradyrhizobium sp. | reverse complement strand
CCCCAACCCTCTCCCCGTGAAGAACGGGGAGAGGGAGCGCACCGCGGTTGCGGCGAGAACTCGAGTCCAACTTCCGGAATGCTGAGAGTTGGACTCCAAACTTCAACAGACGTGTCAATCTCGTCGGCCGATGAGGATGGTCGACGTTCTCTGCCGCGTCAGCTCAATCCCGTCTCATCATGACTACACGCTCCACGGCAGCCGGATCGTCGCGCTCGCCGTTGCCGCGATGCCTTCTTCGCGGCCGGTGAAGCCGAGCCGCTCGCTGGTGGTGGCCTTGACCGCGATGCGCGAGATGTCGACGCCTGAGATCTCGGCGATGCGGGCGCGCATCTGGTCGCGCAAGGGTCCGATCTTCGGCCGCTCGCAGATCATCGTGACCTCGAGATTGGCGATGCGGCCACCGCGCGCGGTGACGCGCTCGATGGCGTATTTCAGGAACTGGTCGGAGGAGGCGCCCTTCCACTTCATGTCGGAGGGCGGGAAGTGCGAGCCGATGTCGCCATCGGCCAGGGCGCCCAAAATTGCGTCAACCAGAGCGTGCAAGCCGACGTCGCCGTCGGAGTGCGCCAGGAACCCCTTGCTATGCGGCACACGCAGGCCGCACAGCCAGACGTGGTCGCCGTCGCCGAACGCGTGCACGTCGTAGCCGGTGCCGGTCCTGATGTCGCCGAGGGTGGCCGCGAGCCGCGCTTCCTCGCGCACGAAATCTTCCGGTGTGGTCAGCTTCATGTTGGCAACATCGCCCTCGAAGGTGCCGACGGTCAATCCCGCCCATTCGGCAATCGCCGCATCATCTGTGAACTCGGTGAGACCCTCGCGCGCCGCGCGCCGATGCGCCTCGAGGATCACCTCGAACTTGAACGTCTGCGGCGTCTGCGCGATCCGCAGTTTGGCGCGCTCCGGTGTCGCAGTGATGTCGCCGCCGGTGCCGACCTCCTTGATGGTGTCGGTGACGGGCACCACGGGAATCGCCGCGCCGGTCCTGCCGGCCGCTTGAATCGCGCGCGAGATCACGGCGGGCGTCACGAAGGGGCGCGCGGCGTCGTGGATCAGCACGATGTCGGGCTTGTGCGGAACCAGCGCTTCCAGGCCCGAGAGCACCGAGGCCTGGCGCGTCGCGCCGCCATGCGCGGGCGCCTCGTGGCGCAGGCCAAAGACGGCGGCGTTGAAGATGTCGATGTCGTCGGGGTTCACCACCGGCTGCACCACGGCCACTTCGGGATGATCCGCGAAGGCCGCGAGCGCGCGATGGATGACGGTGCGGCCGCCGATGGTGCGGTATTGCTTCGGACCACCGGCACCGGCACGCAAGCCGCGGCCGGCTGCGACGAGAATGGCTGCAGTCCGCTGAGAAATCGTCATGGGAACAGGTTATCGATGCTGATGAGAGAGGTGGGGTTCGCGGCTTCTTACATCTGCAGAGATTGTTAAGCGAGCGCGATCACACAGGGAGGTACGAGGCCGGTGCGAGCGCCGCGTCACTGCCGGGGATGGGCTGAGCCATGCAAAAATCCGGCGGCTGCGGGGTTTACCATGACTGCCGAACAAGCATATTTTGCTGCACTGCACTTGAAATGCTGTTGGTTTTGGCTAAAGTGTAGGCACGGCGCTTGACTGCCCAAGAATTGCGCTCAAGAGTACGGGGCAGCGCAATGATGCGTCCGATGAGATCATGAGTCGTCTGTGACCGGTCCGGCCAATATACCCGCCAAAGCTCTGAAGATAGGCGACGTTTCGCTCGCCAACCGGGTTCTCCTCGCGCCGATGTCGGGCATTACCGACGCGCCGTTCCGTCGACTCGCGGCCGAGCTCGGTGCCGGTCTGGTCGTCTCCGAGATGACCGCCAGCGACGATCTCGTCAGAGGCCGCTGGATGTCGCGTTTGCGCTGCGAAGCCAGCGGCATCGGGCCGCATGTGGTCCAGCTCGCGGGCTGCGAGGCGCATTGGATGGCCGAGGGCGCCAAGGTCGCCGAGGATGGCGGCGCCGACATCATCGACATCAACATGGGCTGCCCGGCACGCCACGTCACCGGCGGCCAGTCCGGCTCGGCCTTGATGCGCGATCTCGATCATGCGCTGACCCTGATCGAGGCGACGGTCGAGGCGGTCGACGTGCCCGTGACCTTGAAGATGCGGCTCGGCTGGGACGAGCAGTCGAAGAATGCGCCCGAGCTGGCGCGCCGCGCCGAAGCCGCCGGCGTGCAACTGATCACTGTCCATGGCCGCACAAGGCAGCAGTTCTACAAGGGCTACGCCGACTGGAGCGCGGTGCGCGCGGTCAAGGATGCAGTCGGATTGCCGGTCGTCGTCAATGGCGACATCACGACGTACGAGGACGCACGCGAGGCGCTCGACGCCTCCGGCGCCGACGCCGTGATGATCGGCCGCGGCGCGCAAGGCGCCCCCTGGCTGCCCGGCCAGATCGGCCGCCGTCTCGACGGCGGCGCGGAGGAGGGCACGCCGGAGCTCTCGCGGCAGCTCAGCCATCTCACGACGCTCTACGATGAGATCTGCCGCCACTATGGCGCGCGTGTCGGCCTGCGCCACGCCCGCAAGCATCTCGGCTGGGGGCTCGACGTGGCCGCCCAGTCCGCCAACGCGCCGGTCGAAAAACTAAGGGCCTGGCGTGAACGAATCCTCACGTCCGAGCAGCCATCTTTGGTGCATCGGGCGCTCTCCGATGCCTTTGACGATTTTGCCTGGAGTGCAGCCGCATGAGCTCAGCCGCAGAACAGCGCAAGCGACTTCCTTCGGATGGCGACGCCATCCTCAACGCGCTGCCGAATCCGGTCCTGGTGATCGGCCCGGATGGCATGATCATGGACGCCAACATGGCGGCCGAATCGTTCTTCGATTCCTCGACGCAGTTCCTGCAGCGGCAATCGCTGAAGAAGCTGGTGCCGTTCGGCAGCCCGCTGCTGGCGCTGATCGATCAGGTCCGCACCACCAGCGCGCCGGTCAACGAGTACAAGGTCGATTTGGGCACGCCGCGCACTGGCGCCGACCGGCTCGTCGACCTGCATGTGGCGCCGCTGCCGGAGCGGGCCGGGCACATCGTGGTGATGCTGCAGGAGCGCACCATCGCCGACAAGATGGACCGCCAGCTCACCCATCGCAGCGCCGCGCGCTCGGTGATCGCGCTGGCCGCGATGCTGGCGCATGAGATCAAGAACCCGCTGTCGGGCATCCGTGGCGCCGCACAGCTGCTGGAGCAGCAGGCCTCCTCCGAGGACCGCATGCTGACCCGGCTGATCTGCGACGAGGCCGACCGCATCGTCACTTTGGTCGACCGGATGGAGGTGTTCGGCGACGACCGCCCGGTGGCGCGCGGGCCGGTCAACATCCACTCCGTGCTCGATCACGTGAAGCGGCTGGCGCAGTCGGGCTTCGCCCGCAACATCCGCTTCGTCGAGGACTACGATCCGTCGCTGCCGTCGGTGCTCGCCAACCAGGATCAGCTGATCCAGGTGTTCCTGAACCTGGTCAAGAATGCCGCCGAGGCGGTGGTCGATCTCGGCTCGGATGCCGAGATCCAGCTCACCACCGCCTTCCGCCCGGGCGTGCGGCTGTCGGTGCCGGGCAAGAAGTCACGGGTGTCGCTGCCGCTGGAGTTCTGCGTCAAGGACAACGGCCCCGGCGTGCCGGAAGACCTGATGCCCAATCTGTTCGATCCGTTCGTGACCACCAAGCCGACCGGAAGCGGCCTCGGACTTGCATTGGTTGCGAAGATCATCGGCGACCATGGCGGGATCATCGAGTGCGAATCGCAGCCGCGCAAGACGACCTTCCGGGTGCTGATGCCGATGTACAGCCCAACCAAGCAAAGCCCAGACAAGAGCCATGGCGATGACGTTTCGGGGACGCCGTTGCATGCCGCACAGGGATCAAGATGAGGACCACCTATGCCTGCAGGTAGCATTCTCGTTGCCGACGACGATACGGCCATCCGCACGGTCCTGAACCAGGCGCTGTCGCGCGCCGGCTATGAAGTGCGGCTGACCGGCAATGCCGCCACGCTGTGGCGCTGGGTGAGCCAGGGCGAGGGCGATCTCGTCATCACCGACGTGGTGATGCCCGACGAGAACGCGTTCGACCTGCTGCCGCGGATCAAGAAGATGCGGCCGAACCTGCCGGTCATCGTGATGAGCGCGCAGAACACGTTCATGACCGCGATCCGCGCCTCGGAGCGCGGCGCCTATGAATATCTGCCCAAGCCGTTCGACCTGAAGGAGCTGATCGCGATCGTCGGCCGGGCGCTGGCCGAGCCGAAGGAGCGGGCCGCGAGCCAGCCCGACGACAGCGAGTTCGAATCGATCCCGCTGGTCGGCCGCTCGCCGGCGATGCAGGAGATCTACCGCGTGCTGGCGCGGCTGATGCAGACCGACCTCACGGTGATGATCTCCGGCGAGAGCGGCACCGGCAAGGAGCTGGTGGCTCGCGCGCTGCACGACTACGGCAAGCGCCGCAACGGCCCGTTCGTCGCGGTCAACATGGCGGCGATCCCGCGCGACCTGATCGAATCCGAGCTGTTCGGCCACGAGCGTGGCGCCTTCACCGGCGCCAACACCCGCGCCTCCGGCCGCTTCGAGCAGGCCGAGGGCGGCACCCTGTTCCTCGACGAGATCGGCGACATGCCGATGGAGGCGCAGACGCGGCTGTTACGCGTGCTGCAGCAGGGCGAATACACCACGGTCGGCGGCCGCACCCCGATCAAGACCGACGTGCGCATCGTCGCGGCCTCCAACAAGGATCTGCGCATCCTGATCCAGCAGGGCCTGTTCCGGGAGGACCTGTTCTTCCGCCTCAACGTGGTGCCGCTGCGGCTGCCGCCGCTGCGTGAGCGCATCGAGGACCTGCCGGATCTGGTGCGGCACTTCTTCGCGCTGGCCGAGAAGGACGGGCTGCCGCCGAAGAAGCTCGATACGGCGGCGCTGGAGCGGCTCAAGCAGCACCGCTGGCCCGGCAACGTCCGCGAGCTGGAAAATCTCGCAAGGCGCCTGGCCGCGCTGTATCCTCAGGACGTGATCACGGCGTCGGTGATCGACGGCGAGCTGGCGCCGCCGGCGGTGACCACCGGCTCCAATGCGCCGACCTCGATCGACAATCTCGGCGGCGCTGTGGAGGCCTATCTGTCCTCGCACTTCCAGGGCTTTCCGAACGGCGTGCCGCCGCCGGGCCTGTATCATCGCATCCTGAAGGAGATCGAGATTCCGCTGCTGACGGCCGCGCTGGCCGCGACGCGCGGCAACCAGATCCGGGCCGCCGACCTGCTCGGCCTCAACCGCAACACGCTGCGCAAGAAGATCCGGGACCTCGACATCCAGGTTTACCGCAGCGGCGGCTGATGACGGTTATTTGATACCGGTATCTGCGACGCCAGCGGCGCCGCAGATGAGAAATAATGTAGACAAATCCGCGACGCGCTCCGGGCGCCGCGGATTTGTCGCAATTTGGCAACAGCGTGGTAGGAATGCATCAGTCCGATTCCCGGACGTGCCGCGTTCAGCATCACCCACCTTGCCGGAATGACCAGCGTAGAGACTTCGGCCACACCTTTCGATTCGTCCGCCGCCGAGCCCCGGCGCTGGACCTGGCGTACCTGGCTGGCGCCGGCGGCGGTGGCGCTCGCGTTGCTGTCGGCGTTCCTGACCTTCATCGTCCTGGTGGGCTTAAGCCCGATCGAGCCGACGCCCGAGGTGGTCAGCACCTTCCTGCTGATCGACGCCGGAACGATCCTGATCCTGGTCGGGATCATCATCCGCGAAGTCTGGCAGATGGTCCAGGCGCGGCGGCGCGGCCGGGCGGCGGCGCGGCTGCATGTCCAGATCGTCAGCCTGTTCTCGGTCATCGCGGTGCTGCCGGCGGTGCTGGTGTCGCTGGTCGCCAACGTCACCATCGACCGCGGCCTCGACCGGCTGTTCTCGGGACCTGCCAAGGAGGCGATCCAGAACTCGCTGACCGTCGCGCGCGCCTACACCTACGAGCACGCGCAGCTGATCCGCGGCGACATCCTGGGCATGGCCAACGACGTCGCCCATGCGCGGCCGCTCTACGACCAGGACCGTGGCACGTTCCGTGAGCTCCTGACCGCAAGCGCCGCGTCGCGCAACCTGCCCGGCGCGATGCTGATCGACAAGGACCGCACCGTGCTGGAGACCGCCGAGACCGGCATCCAGCAGACCTTCCAGACGCCGCCGGCGGATTTCCTCAGCAACGTGAACGAGACCGAGCCGCAGATCGCGGTGTTCCCGGACGCCAACTACGTTGCCGCCGTGATCCGCCTGCGCGCCTTCAACGACACCTTCCTCTACGTCGCCCGGCTGCTCGATCCCCGCGTGATCGCGCAGCTCAAGCAGACCGAGACCTCGGTCGCCGAATACGCCCAGGTCGAGTCGCGCCGGCTCGGCATCCAGGTCGCCTTCGCGCTGATGTTCGCGGTGATCGCGCTGACCATCCTGATGGCGTCGGTGCTGATCGGATTGAACTTCGCCAACTGGCTGGTGTCGCCGATCCGCCAGCTGATGAACGCCGCGCACACGGTGGCGACCGGCGATCTCAACGTCCAGGTGCCCGTGCACAGATCGGAAGGCGACCTCGCCCAGCTCGGCCAGACCTTCAACAAGATGACGCAGGAGCTGCGCACGCAGCGCGACGAGCTGGTCAGTGCGAGCGAACTGATCGACAGCCGGCGCCGCTTCATCGAGGCGGTGCTGTCGTCGGCCTCCGCCGGCATCATCGGCGTCGACGCCTCCGGCAGCGTCGCCATCCTCAACCGTTCGGCCGAGAAGCTGATCGGGCATGCCGAATCCGAGACGCTCGATCATCCGCTGTCCGACGTGCTGCCTGAGCTCGACGACATGATGAAGACGGCGCGCGAAGGCAAGCAGCGGCTGGTCCAGGGACAGGTCACGATCCAGCGCGACGGCAATGAGCGCAACCTGTCGGTCCGCGTCACTGCCGAGCAGACCAACCAGGCGCGCGACAGCTACATCATCACGCTCGACGACATCACCGAGCTCGTCTCGGCGCAGCGTACATCGGCCTGGGGCGACGTCGCGCGCCGCATCGCCCACGAGATCAAGAATCCGCTGACGCCAATTCAGCTGTCCGCAGAGCGCATTCGCCGCAAATTCGGCAAGGTCATCACCGAGGACAAGGCCATATTTGAGCAATGTACCGAGACGATCGTGCGGCAGGTCGACGACATCAGGCGAATGGTCGACGAGTTCTCGCGCTTCGCGCGGATGCCGAAGCCTGTGATGGAAGGCGAGGACGTCGCCGATGCGGTGCGGCAGGCCGTGTTCCTGATGAAGGTCGCGCATCCGGAGATCGACATCGAGACCGAGCTCAGGCAGGACCCGCTGCGCGCGCAGTTCGACCGCCGGCTGATCTCGCAGGCGCTGACCAACATCATCAAGAACGCCACCGAGGCGATCGAGGTGGTGCCGCCGGAGGAGCTTGGCAAGGGACGCATCGACGTCGTGGCCTCGCGCGAAGGCGACGACGTGCTGATCGACGTGATCGACAACGGCATCGGCCTGCCCAAGGTGGCGCGGCAGCGGCTGCTCGAGCCCTATGTCACCACGCGTGCCAAGGGCACGGGCCTCGGGCTCGCGATCGTCGGCCGCGTGCTGGAAGACCATGGCGGCAAGCTGGAGCTGAAGGACGCTTCCGATTTCCGCTCCGGCCAGCGCGGCGCCTGGATGCGGCTGCGCTTTGCCGTGTCCGGCCAGGCGGCAAAGCCCGGCAAGGAGCAGGCGGCCGCGACGGACAATGTGCAGAAGACCGAGGCGAGCGGGGAAACCACGAGCACGGTTGATACGACCAATGACCAACCAAAAGTCCAAGCCGCAACAGGCAGCTGACGAGACAGGCGTGACCCATGGCGAGTGATATTCTGATTGTCGACGATGAAGCCGATATCCGGGAGCTGGTAGCCGGCATCCTCGATGACGAGGGCTTCACGACGCGAACCGCTCGCGACAGCGATTCGGCGCTGGCCGAGATCGCGAGCCGCCGTCCGAACCTCGTGTTTCTCGACATCTGGCTGCAAGGCTCCAAGCTCGACGGCCTGCAGCTGCTGGAGCAGATCAAGAAGGATCACCCCGATCTGCCGGTCGTCATGATCTCGGGCCACGGCAACATCGAGACTGCGGTCGCCGCGATCAAGCGCGGCGCCTATGACTTCATCGAAAAGCCGTTCAAGTCCGACCGCCTGATCCTGGTCGCGACGCGCGCGCTGGAGACTTCGCGGCTGAAGCGCGAGGTGCGCGAGCTCAAGCAGCTGGCGCCGACCACGAGCAGCATGACCGGCCGCTCGCCATCGATGAACCAGTTGCGCCAGACCATCGAACGCGCCGCCAAGGCCAACAGCCGCATCCTGATCGTCGGTCCTCCGGGCTCGGGCAAGGAGCTCGCCGCCCGCACGCTGCACACCCAGTCGCCGCGCGCTGAAGGTCCGTTCGTCGTCATCAACGCGGCCGCGATCACGCCGGAGCGGATGGAGGAGGAGCTGTTCGGCGTCGAGCAGTCCAACGGCGAGCATGCGCGCAAGACTGGCGCGCTCGAAGAGGCCCATGGCGGCACGCTGTTCGTCGACGAGATCGCGGACATGCCACGCGAGACGCAGAACAAGATTCTGCGCGTGCTGGTTGACCAGACGTTTCAGCGTTCGGGCGGCACGACCAAAGTGCACGTCGATGTGCGCATCATCTCCTCCACGGCACGGAACCTGGAGGAGGAGATCTCGGCCGGCCGCTTCCGCGAGGATCTCTATCACCGCCTCTCGGTGGTTCCGATTCGTGTCCCACCGCTCTCGGAGCGGCGCGAGGACATTCCCGAACTGATTGACTACTTCATGGAGCAGATTTCGGCGACGACCGGTCTGCCGAAGCGGCAGATCGGCCAGGATGCGATGGCCGTGCTGCAGTCCCATGTCTGGCCCGGCAACGTCCGCCAGCTCCGCAACAACGTCGAACGCGTGATGATCCTGGCGGCCGGTGGCCCCGAGGTGATCATCACGGCCGACATGCTTCCACCCGATGTGGGGTCGATGGTTCCGGCGATGCCGACGAGCAACAATGGCGAGCACATCATGGGCCTGCCGTTGCGTGAGGCCCGCGAGGTGTTCGAGCGCGACTATCTGATTGCCCAGATCAGCCGCTTTTCCGGCAACATTTCGCGCACAGCCGAGTTCGTCGGCATGGAGCGATCGGCCCTGCATCGCAAGCTGAAGGCACTCGGGGTCGGCTGAAATTGCCGACCCGGACCCAGGCCGGCACGACTGGACGAATTTACATTGGAAAATTCGTCCGATCCCGGACTTTTACGGACGAATCCGGTTCTTTTGGAACCGGCTTTGGTGCAATCGGCTTGCCTAAAATGCTCGCCTGTCTTCTAATCCGGCATCTCATGGTCCCTCGAGGGGGATCTCAATGGATCATGGGCCACCGCGACGAGTCCGCGACCTGCAATCGGATCGTCGAAGGTTCAATAAGAAAAAGCAACAAGACTGCGAGATAACAACAATGGCGGCAGACCGCGCACAAAACCTACAAGACACCTTTCTCAACCATGTCCGCAAAACCAAGACGCCGCTCACGATCTTTCTGGTCAATGGCGTGAAACTGCAGGGGATTGTCACATGGTTCGACAATTTCTGCCTGCTGCTCCGGCGCGACGGTCACTCGCAGCTCGTCTACAAGCATGCGATCTCCACCATCATGCCGGGCGCCCCGATACAGCTGTTCGAGGGTGGCGAGGACGCTTCTGCGTGAGAGTGACCTGACGTGAGAGTGACCTGACGTGAGAGTAACCTGATTGGAACCCCACGATCGCGAAGGGGGCATCGGCCTTTCGAGGCAGGATGACGTCAAGACGACAGGGCTGGTCATCGTGATCGGCCCTTACTTGCGGGCGCGCCGTGGTGACGACGGTGCGCAAGCTGGTCATTCCGACATGCGTGATTTCGAGGCGCGGATCGATGAGGCCGCGGGGCTGGCGCGCGCCATCGACCTGACGGTGGCCGAATCGATCCTCGCGCCGATCCAGCAGATTCGTCCCGCGACCTATCTCGGCAAGGGCAAGGTTGACGAGATCGGGGGCGTGATCGCAGGCCACGGGGTCGAGCTCGTCGTGATGGATTGCGCGCTGTCGCCGATCCAGCAGCGCAATCTCGAGAAGGCCTGGAATACCAAGGTGCTCGATCGCACCGGCCTGATCCTGGAGATCTTCGGCCGCCGCGCCAAGACCAAGGAAGGCTCGCTGCAGGTCGAGCTCGCGCATCTCAACTATCAGCGCAGCCGGCTGGTGCGCTCCTGGACCCATCTCGAACGCCAGCGCGGCGGCTTCGGCTTCATGGGCGGCCCGGGAGAAACCCAGATCGAGGCCGACCGCCGGCTGATCGGCGACCGCATCACCCGGCTCGAGAACGAGATCAAGAAGGTCCAGGCAACGCGGCGGCTGCACCGCGCCGGCCGCCGGCGCGTGCCCTATCGGGTGGTGGCGCTGGTTGGCTACACCAATGCGGGCAAGTCGACGCTGTTCAACCGCCTGACCCGCGCCGACGTGCAGGCGGCCGACATGCTGTTCGCGACGCTCGATCCGACCTTGCGCGCGATCGGCCTGCCGCATGGCGGCAAGGCGATGTTGTCCGACACCGTCGGCTTCATCTCCAACCTGCCGACGCAACTGGTCGCCGCCTTCCGCGCCACGCTGGAGGAGGTGCTCGAGGCCGACGTGATCCTGCACGTGCGCGACATGTCGCATGAGGACGCCGAGGCGCAGCAGCACGACGTCGAGCTGGTGCTGAGTCAGCTCGGTATCGATCCGGAGGCCAACGACACCATCATCGAAGTCTGGAACAAGATCGACCGGCTGGACGAGGCGGCGCGCGAGAACCTCGTCAACATCGCAAGCCGGCGGCCGCCGGAGCGGCCATGCCTGCTGGTGTCGGCCGAGACCGGGGAGGGCGTCGGAGCGCTGCTGCAGGCGATCGAGGACCGGCTCGCCGCGGCGCGGACGACGCTCGATCTGACGATCGACGCCGCCGACGGCGCCGGCATCAGCTGGCTGCACCGCAACGCCGAGGTGCTCGCCAAGGAGCTGCACGAAGGCCACTACGACATGACGGTGCGCGTCGACGCCACCAAGCGCGACATCGTGGTCGAGCGCTATCACGGCGTGCCGCGGGTGGCGTAGGGAACGCGCGTGGTTTGCGTCTCGGTTTGCCGTCGATCGATGAGCCTATAACGGAGTGATGTCGACGTGCAGCACTGCGGCGCGCCCGCCGTCGAGGGCGGCGAGGCAGCGTTCGATCGCCGCATCGAGTTGGTCCGGGTGGTCGACCCGTTCGCCGTGGGCGCCGAACGCGCACGCAATGTCGGCGAGACGCCGCTGCTCATCCTGGCGCCCGCTGCAAAGTCTCGAGAGGAACGAGTCCGTCCGTTGCGCGGCACCGTCCGGGTAGACGCGTTGCACCGATGCCTTCACCGCCTGCCATCCGTTGTTGTCGAGGATCACGGAAAAGATCGGGAGCTGATATTGCTGGGAGACGGCATAGACGGAATCCGGCGCGGCGAAGTGGTAGGCGCCGTCGCCGACGACCTGCACCACCCGGCGTGACGGATTGGCCAGCTTGAGCCCGAGCGCCATGCCTCCGCTGAAGCCGAGACCGCCTCCCGCCAGACCCACATAGGTCATCGGCTTGGTTCGGCGCAGCTGCTGCTGCAGGACCGGGGCGTTGCGGACGGCCTCGTTGACGACGATGTCGTCCTCAGCGAGAAGCGCCTGCAGCCGTGCGAACAGGTAGGCGGGGTTGATCGCGCCCGGCTCGCCCTTCTGCCCCGCCGCTGTGGTCCGCTTCGCCCGTGCGGCCTCGCGTGCGGGTTGCCAGCTCGCGATACGGTCCCGCACTTTTCTCAAATAGGCATCGTCGCCGCGGGCCACGACGATCTCCAGCACCTGGCGAAGAATGACGGCCGAATCGCCCTGGATGCGGAGATCGGTGGCGAATCCCCACATCGGAATGTCTGCCTTCAGGGCATCGACATCGATCTGGATCCAGCGCAGCCGATCGGCCGCCTTCAGCATCTGCGGAATGAACGGAACGTCGGTGTCGATCAGCAGTCCGAGGTCGGCACCTGCAACGAGCGCGGCCGGGTCGGAGCCGGCGAAGCAGGGCGAGTCCTGGCAGATGTTCATCGTGACGGGATTGAACTCGGCGACACGGATGCCGCAGATGAGCGCCAGCCGTTCCAGCACCGAAACGGCTGCGGCGTTGCGTCCGAGGTAAGCCGTCAGCGCGATCGGGTTGTCCGCCTTCATGAGCGCGTCCGCGATGGCATGCGCGCGCGCCGGTTCGATGCCGCCGGCTCTGACGCTGCCATAGCGCGCGGGCAGGTAGGCCGGCATCACCTCGTCGTCCCAGGTCTCGGCGAGGGTTTCACGCGGCAGCATCATGTAGACCGGCCCGGGCGGATCGCTGTGCATGAAGGCGCTGGCGCGGGCCAGCGCTTCCTTGACGACCACTCCGGACGGCAGCGTGTATTCCCATTTCACGTAGGGACGCACGACGCTGGCCTGGTCGAAACTGTCCTGCACGAAGTGGACATAGGTATCGCGTCCTCCCGCCAGCTCGCCATGCAGCGCGAAGGGAGCTCGTCCGGCACACAGCAGCACCGGCAGCCGGTAGCGAAAGGCATTTTGGACCGCCATGGACGCATTCGCCGTGCCGGCATCGACATGGACGAACACGGCCTGGCCGTGGCCGGTCATCATCGCATAGCCCATTGCCATGTGCACCGCGACCACCTCATGGGGGCACAGGATGACCTCGGGATGGCGACGACCTTCGCTGTCCCAGCACGCGATTTCCTCGATCAGAGAGACATGGTCGGTGCCGAGATTGGCAAAGATATAGTCGACTCCGAGATCGACGAGTGCCTCGAGGAAGTAGTGGGCGGTGCAATGGCTTGTCATGATCAGGGCGATGACGGTCAGGCGAGGACGGCTTGATCACGGCGCGCTACGCCGGGGTGCTCTGCGATGCCACGCAGACGATCGAACAGCAGGCCCGGCTCGTGCGGTGCGGCCATGCCGCGCCAGGCGATATGCGAATCCGGCCGCACCATGAGCAGGCTTTCCGCAAAGCCATAGCCGGCTTTGCCTTTGTCGACGTCGACGAGCGTCAAGGGAACACCCTGTCGGGCTGCAGCGTCGATCAGCGGCGTGGCATCGACGGCCGGATCGAACCGGAGCAGCGTGTAGGCCGGGCCGAGCGCGTCCAGCAGCGAGCGGCCGTCGGACAGAAAGACGTGCGGCGCGCGTGCGCCGGGCACCGTGGAGGCCGTGAAATGGCCCATTCCGTAAGGCGGCGGCGTTTCGCCATCATAGGCGATCGCTGGCGAACGGTCGTAGTAGTAACCGAAGTTCAAGCCGGCACAGCAATATTGCTGCACGTTGAGATCATAGGCCGCCCGGCCGACCTTGCTGCGCGCCGCATCGCCGGCCGGACCGTCGATCTCCACCTCGGCGGGCACCGCTCGCCTCTGGCTCATGACGGCGAGCGCGTGGTTCATCGCGAAGTGTGACACCTGCTCGGTGATCGGCTGCCGCTCGGCTTCATAGGCGTCGAGCAGGGCAGGGGTGGCCCACCCCTGCACGACGCCGGCGAGCATCCAGCACAGATCGACCGCATCGGCGATCCCGGCATTCATGCCGTAGCCTGCGTAGGGAATCCACAGATGCGCAGCATCGCCGCAGATGAAGGCCCGGCGATCCCGGAAGCGGTCGGCCACCAGGCGACGGCCGATCCAATCCTCCTTGCTGATGATCTCATACTGGAAGCGGTCGTCGACGCCGAGGATGGTGCGCAGCGCCCAATCGCGATCGACGCTGTCGAACTCGACTTCCTCGGCGGCAAGGTGGTTGTGAACAAGCCAATTGTCGCGGCCGTCGATGGAGACGGTGGTGCCGCAGCGGCGCGGATTGAGCGACATCGTCATCCATGCCGGCTTCTGGGTGATCAGGTCCTTGAGCGCCGGGGCGTGGATGTAGGTGGACTGCACCCGCTGCACCACGTCGGTGCCGCCAAGGCGTGAGCCGATGAGCTTGCGCACCGTGGAGCGGCCGCCGTCGCAGCCGATCAGATAATCGGCTGAAATGGTGATGTCCTGGTCGGCGTCGAGATCGCGCGCCCGCGCGGTCACGCCGTTGTCGTTCTGGTCGAACTGATCGACCTGGACGCGGTTGAGAATTGTGATGCCGCGCTGCGCCTCGGCGCACGCGAACAGGATGGGCTCGAGATAGATCTGGTTGATGCGATGCGGCGGCTCGGGCGTCGGCCAATCGGTGTCCGGCCCGCCGGTCGCCGTGTAGCGGTCCTGCCGGGATGGGATCGGGATGCGCGTCAGTTCGCGGCCGACGACGGCGGTGCGATAGGCGCAGTCATTGGGAAAATCGGCCGGCAGGCCGCCCTCCCGCACCTGAGCGACGATGCCGAGGCGACGAAACACTTCCATCGACCGCGCGGAGACGTGGTTGCACTTGACGTTGGGTGGCTCGCCGGCGCGTCGGATTTCCGCGACGACGACGTCGATGCCGCGCGCGGCGAGATCCATGGCGGCGGTCAGTCCGACCGGGCCGGCGCCCACGATGAGCACCTGGGTTTGTATCGTCTTCATGTCAGTTCTCTTGCTTTGATCTACGCGCGCTCGGGTGTGGAGAGCGCACCTCGTTGCGTGTCGTCGGAGGTCGGAAGACTGCCGCGCATGCCGAGGACGGCGAGTCCGAGGATCACCAGCGCCGAGCAGAGTTGCGGCACCGCACTGGCCTGAAACAGCGAGGCGACGTCCCACTTCGCCGCCAGCATCACGCCACCGAGGGTGACGCCGAGGATCGAGCCGAAGCGGCCGATGCCGAGCGCCCAGCCGATTCCAGTGCCGCGGATGTAGGTCGGGTAGATGCGCGCCGCATAGGCGTTGCAGCCGATCTGCCCGCCGATCACGGCCACGCCGGCAATGAAGACGGCCGGCACGAGGATCGGCAATGAGGCGCCTGCGAAACCGATCGTGACGATCGAGAGGAAGCCGGCGACGTAGGTCGCGAACAGGATGCGGTCGAAGCCGAAGCGTTCGATCAGCAATCCAAGTCCGACGGTGCCGAGCATGCCGCCGAGCTGGAACGCGATGCCAACGGCGATCGCCGCCTGGACGTCGAGCCCGACACCATGCGTCAGCGTCGGCAGCCAGCTGTTGAGGAAATAGATATCCATCATGTTCATGAAGAACATCACCCACAGCAGCAAGGTCGGGATCAGACGTCGCTTGGTGAACAGCTGCGGCAGCAGAAAGCCCTTGCCGCTCTCCTCGACGATCGTAAAGGTCGCGTCGACCGGAAGGGAGGCCGAAGCATCGATCCGCGTCAGCAGCGCGCGCACGCGATCGCCCTTGCCGGGGTCGAGTGCCAGCAGCGACAGCGATTCCGGCAGCCAGACGATCAGGACCGGACAGAGGATGAGCGGGAGGATGCCGCCGATGAGGAAGATGACCTGCCAGCCATAGGCGGTGATGAGCTTCGCCGCCACTGCTCCGCCGATCGCCGATCCCAGCGACACCGTCATGAACATCAGCATGATCAACAAGGTCCTGCGGCGCTGCGGCGAATATTCGCCGGTCAGAGCGATCGTATTGGGCAGGACGCCACCGAGCCCGAGGCCGGTGAGGAACCGAATCGTAACGAGGTCGGACACGCTCGTTGCCTGGGTGGTCGCCAGCGATCCAAGCGCGAACACGAGCACGCCGGCGACGACGAGCCATTTGCGCCCGAGATAGTCGGCGAGGGCGCCGAACACCAGGGAGCCGATCATCACGCCGAACAAGGACGCGCCGAACACAGGCCCCAAGGCTCCCGGCACCAGGTGCAGGTCCTTGCTGAGCGCGGGCGCGACGAAGCCGAGCGCCTGGGCATCGAACCCGTCCAGCCCGACGACGAGTGCGCACAGGCAAATGACCCGAATCTGGAAGCCCGACAGCGGGCGCTCGTCGACGTAGCGACTGAGATTGATCCCCTGCGTCAAGTGTTCCTCCCCCTTTACTTGTTGCTGCGCGGCCGGTTCGCTGCGGCCGCGCTATTTGCAAATATGTTGCATGATCAAACTCTTTCGATTAGCCACAAAATTCTCATTCATTCATGAGGAAAGCTAATGCCCCCGAGCTTGCGGCAATTGGAGGCCCTGGTCGCGGTGTATCGGCTCGGCAGCATCACCAAGGCGGCAGCCGAACTGCGGGTCACCCAGTCGGCGATCAGCCTGCTGATCCGGCAGATCGAGGAGAACTTTCAGCTCAAGCTGTTCGATCGGACGACGCGCGCCCTGCACCCGACGGCGGCGTGCCGGGAGGCGATCACGGCCGCGGAACGCATCCTGGCTGGTGCGCAAGGGCTGTCCCGCAGGATGCGCGATCTCGCTGAAATCAAGGCCGGCCGGATTGCCATCGCAGTCTCAGCGGGCGTCGCTTCGGCGCTGCTTCCCGGCGTATTCGCAACGTTTCGATCTTGCTATCCTGACGTGAGCATCGACCTGCTCGACGTCGCGCCCGACGAGCTGCTCGCGGTCGTGATGGCCGGACAGGCGGAATTCGGCCTCGGCAGCGTCGAGGACGAAGGCGTGCCGGAGGTGAGAATCGAGCCGCTGATGCAAAGTCCGCTCTCGGCCATCGGAATCAAGGATGGCCGGTTCGAGAACAGCCGCCGTCTGACATGGGACGGCATCATGAGCTCCGACCTGATCACGATGCGCCGTGGAACGCGCATTCGCGGGCAGATCGACGACGCGCTGGCGCAGACCGGGCGGGCGCTCAAGCCGGTCCTGGAAGTGTCGCTGATCACGACCGCACTGGCGCTCACCGCCGAGGGGGCAGGCCTCAGCATCCTGCCCGGGCATATGCTGCCGAAGGCACAGTTTCCGACCCTCGTCGCCATCCCGCTGTCGCAGCCGACGATCTATCGGCACGTGTCGTTATTGAGCCGCGCCGACTTCGGATTGTCGCCCGCCGCGCAGCGCTTCGTCGACATTGCAAAAGGCGTGCTCTCGACCACAGGCGGCTGATGCCGATCCCGGAGCGGGTCGGGCTATTTCTCCATCGCCTTCGCCTCGTTCCACAGCTCGTCCATCTCGTCGAGCGAGGCCTCCTCGAGCGTGCGGCCCTGGGCGGAAAGCGCGCGCTCGATATGGCCGAAGCGTCGCTCGAACTTGGCGTTGGTGCCGCGCAGCGCTGTCTCCGGATCGACGTCCGCGTGGCGGGCGAGGTTGACCAGCGCAAACAGCAGATCACCGGTCTCTTCGGTGAGCTCGGTCGCGTCCTTGGTGTCGAGCGCGGCCTCGATCTCGTCGGCCTCTTCGCGGATTTTCTGCAGCACCGCGCGCGGATCGTTCCAGTCGAAGCCGACGGTGGCCGCCTTCCGCTGCAGCTCCATCGCGCGCACCAGCGCCGGCTGTCCGGCCTTGACGCCCGCCAGCAGTGAGGACCGGCTGGTCTGCTCCTGCGGAGGCCGGCGCGCAGCGCGCTCGGCCTTCTCCTCGGCCTTGATGCGATCCCAGGTGCCTTTGCTGGGCTGGGTGACGTTGCCGTCCTTGTCCGGAAACACATGCGGATGGCGGCGGATCATCTTCCGCGTGATGCCGTCGACGACATCACCGAACGCGAACGCGCCTTGCTCCTCGGCGATACGGGCGTGATAGACGACCTGCAGCAGCAGGTCGCCGAGCTCCTCGCGCAGATCGTCGAGGTCGTTGCGCGTGATCGCGTCCGCGACCTCATGGGCTTCCTCGATGGTGTAGGGCGCGATCGTCTGGAAGGTCTGCTCCACGTCCCACGGACAGCCGGTGACGGGTGTGCGCAGCGCCGCCATGATCTCGATCAGGCGTGAGATGTCGCGGGAAGGGGTCATTGCAAGTCCTGACAGCGTCTTTCGATCGGTTCCTGTATGCCCCAAGCGGCGTGCCGGTCCCAGCAAAAACGGCCGCGAATCCGGCTGCCCGGCAGGTTGGCCGGACCGGATGATGATGCTAAGCGGGGTGCCATGATCGAGCAGGACACGACGGCCCTGGTGCTGTTCTCGGGCGGGCAGGATTCGACGACCTGCCTGGCATGGGCGCTCGACCGCTTCGCGCGTGTCGAGACCATCGGCTTCGCCTATGGCCAGCGCCATGCGATCGAGCTCGACTGCCGCGCTCGCTTGGTCGAGGGGCTCGTGCACGTTCGTCCCGATTGGGCGGGCAGGCTCGGCGACAGCCACACGCTGGACATTCCGACGCTGGCGGCGATTTCCGAGACCGCGCTGACGCGCGACGTCGCGATCGAGATGGGGGCCGACGGCCTGCCCAACACCTTCGTGCCCGGCCGCAATCTCGTGTTCCTCACCTTCGCCGCCGCGCTGGCCTATCGGCGCGGCATCCGCCACATCGTCGGCGGCATGTGCGAGACGGACTATTCCGGCTATCCCGACTGCCGTGACGAGACGATCAAGGCCCTGCAGAATGCGCTCAGCCTGGGCATGGCGAGGTCGTTCGAACTTCACACACCGTTGATGTGGCTGTCGAAGGCGGCGACCTGGCAGCTCGCGCATGATCTCGGCGGCACTGCCCTGGTCGATCTGATCCGCGACCAGTCACACACCTGTTATCTCGGCGAGCGTGGTGCGCGCCACGACTGGGGCTACGGCTGCGGCCACTGTCCCGCCTGTGAGCTGCGCGCCAGGGGATGGCGGGAGTATGTCGCGGCTGGCGGGCAATCCTGAATCGGATGCGGGGCCGCGTGGGGCCCCGCACCAGATTGGCGATGACGTCTGAGATGGCTGGCGTCAGGCCGCTTCGTGGTCGGCCGGCTCGCGCGTGCTGACGATCACGAGATCGGTGTCCCCGACATCATGGCCGTCGTCGGTCGGGTTGGCGGCGGCAGATGCTGCTTGCGCCGCCAGCCGTGCGGTGATGTCTTCCCTGGCACCGCGGCCGCCCTTTTCCCATCCGGGCGCATTGACCACGACAATATCGTCGTCATGGTCGGTATCGGCCTCGTTGTCGGCCGGCGCGATGGAGGGCGATTTGACCTGCGTTTCGACAACGCGCAGCGTCGGCGTCTCTGCGGCGACCGGCTCGAGCGCCGTCTCCGCTTCGTCCTCTGGCTCCGGCGCCTGCGCGTCCTGGTCCTCGGGCTCGGACAGTGCGATCGCTGCGGCGGGCGCCTCAGTGTCCGCGCCCTCCGCATGCGCGACCGTGTCGGCGCTCTCGGCGGGCTGGGCTTCAGTTGTCGCAGGGCTCGTCTCAGCCACGGCATCGTCGTTGGCGATGAGGCCCAGATGCTGCGAGATTTCCTTGATCACCTTGTCGATGGCCATGAGCACGCGGTATTCCGGAATCGAGGCCATGTGCTGCTCGAACCGGGTGCGCGCATATTGCAGCGAATCGATCACGTCGGTGGCGATCGATGATGACGACGCCTCGGTGCCGTGCAGGGCCCCGGCGGCCTTCTCGGTCGAGCTCTCGATCAGCAGGAAGGCCTCGTATTGCGGGATCGATTTGAGCTTTTCGTGATAGTCCTGACGCACGCCGGCGAGCGTGTCGACGATGTTGGCGAAAGACTCTGGCGCGGGCATTTCGACGTCCCCTCAACTCCATCCAAGAAGATGTGCGGGACGCTACGGACGCACTGATGAATGTTCAATTTCGAACGAATACGGCTCTTCGCATCATGAATACCCGGCCGTTAAGGCCTGAACGCCAAAAGCAGCGCGAGCTGGTCACGCAAGTTTAACGATCGACGTCCGCCGTACAACGCGGTGCAGGGCTCAGCCCGCGAAGTCCTCGGGCCTGAGTTCGATCGGCTTGCCGTGCGGGGTGCGGTCGGCGGCGTGATCCCAGGCGTCGCGATAACGCGTCAAGGTCTCCGCGGATGCTACGCCCTTCTCCGCAACGAGACGCTCCAGCGTCGCGAGCCAGTGCCGGTAATAGGTGTCGCCGCAGTCGGCGTCGCCGCGGGCCTGGGCGCGGGAAATCTCGTCGGCGAGCACGGCCGCCCATTCGGGCCACGTGAAGAGCCCGCGGGCGTGGAGCGTGACGGCCATCGCGAATGCGTGCGCTTCCCAGGGCTCGCGAAACACCGGCCCGTCAGCGTCGATCGGAAGATCGGGCAGGGCGCGTGCGGCCGCGAGCGCCGCCGCTCGGTCGGGCACCATCATGCAGGCTCCAGATAAGGCTCGAAGGCGTCGACCGTCACCTCCAGCAGCGGATCGGGCGCGTCGGCCCACAGCTCGGCGCCGTTGAACGACACGGTGTAGAGCCATTGCGGGTCTTCGCCTGCGGCCTGCGCGTTGCTGTCGGGGAAGACGTGTGTGCCTCTGACGGCCTCGATGCGGCCGAGATGGCCGCGCACGTAGCGCGGCAGCCGGGTATGCGTCGGCGGATGCATGTCCTTGGCGCGCACGCGGTCGCCGACCGCAAACAGCGCCGGCTTCGGCGCCGCGCGTTCGGTCGGGCCGCCCCGATGCAGCATCGCGGCAACACCTTCGGCGATCAGGATCTTCGCCACGGGCTTCGCGGGATGCAGCACCTTGCCGGCAGCGAGCTCATCGGCTTCGACCAGGTGCCGCTCCCGCATCAGGCGCTCGATCCCGGCGAGCCAGATCTGGTAGTAGCTCATGCCGAGGTAGTCGGCGTGGGAACGGTTCTCGCGCGCGAAGCGCGACATGTCGATGTTCCAGCCGCCCGGCATGGCCATCGCCAGGGTCATGGCGAAGGCGCGGCGCTCCCACTCGGCGTGGAAGACCGGTTCGTTTGGCTCCGGCCGGACCGGACCGTATCCGGCCACGCCGCCCATGTCGTGTGCTCCGTCCATCAGCCGGTCACCTTCTCAGGCTGCTTCGGCAGGCCGGTGCCGATCATGCTGTCGCGCGTGACGAGCTCGGCGAGCTCTGCCTCGCTCCAGCCGTCCGTTCCTTCCGGGCGCATCGGCAAGACGAAGTAGCGGATCTCCGCCGTGGAATCCCAGACCCGGATCCTCGTCGCCGGCGACAGCTCGAAACCGAAATCCTTCAACACGCCACGCGGATCCTTGACCGCCTTGGCACGATAGGGCGCGGATTTGTACCAGACCGGCGGCAGGCCGAGCACCGGCCAGGGATAGCAGGAGCACAGCGTGCACACGACCATGTTGTGCAGCTCCGGCGTGTTCTCGACCGCCACGATGTGCTCGCCCTGGCGGCCGGCATAGCCGAGCTCGCCGATCGCCGGTGTGGCATTGGTGAGCAGCCGCGCCCGGAAGGCCGGGTCGGTCCAGGCCCGCGCCACGACGCGGGCGCCATTGCGGGGGCCGACCTTGCTCTCATAGGTTTCGATGAGCACGTCGAGCGCGGCCGGATCGACGTAGCCCTTCTCGGTCAGGATGCTCTCGAGGGCGCGCACCCGCAGGTCGGTCTCGGACAATTCCGAGTGATCGTGCTGATGGTCGTGATGGTCGTGATGGTGATCGTGATCGGTCATGACGTCAAAATAGGGGTATCCCCATGCGCTGTCGAGCGATGCGTGGTGCAGGTCGTGACGTGCACCGGAAGCGCCAAGCATGTAACTTCAATTGGCCCGGTTCCATCGGTTCAAATCCGCGCCGAGATGTGGTTCCTGGTGACATCTCGCCGGCCGGGCCGGGGGCGAAATCTTGGCGCCCGAACACGAGTTGATTGAGGTTCATCAATGCCGAACGACGTCTCCCGCCGTGATCTTGCGAAGCTGGCCGGACTGGCTGCCCTTGGGGCGGCCAACGGACCCGCGCAAGCCGAGGAGGCCGCCGTGAAAGAGGATGCCGGGCGACGTTTTCCTGCCGATTTCGTGTGGGGAACCGCCACCTCCTCCTATCAGATCGAAGGCGGCGCTACCGCTGATGGCCGCGGCCCGTCGATCTGGGACGTCTTCACCCATCGGCAGGGCAATATCGAGGACGGCAGCACCGGCGACGTCGCCTGCGATCACTACAGCCGCTACAAGGGCGACGTGCGGCTGATCAAGGAGCTCGGTTGCCGCGCCTATCGCTTCTCCATTGCCTGGCCGCGGCTGTTTCCCGATGGTGGAACGACGCCCAATCCGAAGGGACTCGACTTCTACAATCGTCTCGTCGACGAGCTCATGGCAAACGGCATCGAGCCCTATGCGACGCTGTACCATTGGGACCTGCCGCAGGCGCTGCAGGACCGCGTCGGCGGCTGGCGCTCGGCCGACACGGCAAAGGCCTTCGCGCATTACGCCGGCTACGTCGCACAGCACCTGAGCGACCGGGTCAAGACCATCTTCACCATCAACGAATGCGGCCGCTTCGTTCCGTTCGGCTACGGTCTCGGCATCGACGCGCCCGGCCTGAAGCTGCCGCAGGCCGAGGTCAACCAGGCGCGCCATCACGTGGCGCTGGCGCACGGCCTTGCGGTGCAGGCGATCCGTGCCAACGGGCGGGCCGGCACACGGGTCGGCATGGCCGAAAACATCGCCGCCTGCCTGCCCGCGATCGATACGCCGGAGAACATCCGCGCCGCCGAGAGCGCGACCCGCGAGTTGAATGCAGGCTTTCTCAACGTCATTCTCGAGGGCCGCTACACCGAGTCCTTCCTGGCCTGGGCCGGCAAGGATGCGCCGACGTTTACCGCCGACGAGCTCAACACGATCTCGGCGCCGGTCGATTTCGTTGGGCTCAACATCTACGCGCCGCAAGCCTATGTCGTCGCTTCCAATCGCGCGCCGGGCTTCGACGTGCTGCCGATGCCGTCCTCGTTCCCGCACATGAGCTCGCCCTGGCTGCTGGTCGGCCCCGAGACGGCCTATTGGGTGCCGAAGCTCGCGGCCAAGATCTGGAATCTGAAGACGATCTACATCACCGAGAACGGCACGTCCTCGGACGACAAGCTGACCGCGGACGGCAAGGTCAACGACCTCGACCGCGTGATGTACCTGCGCAACTATCTCGCCCAGCTGCAGCGCGCGACCTCGGAAGGCGTGCCCGTGAAGGGCTATTTCCTGTGGAGCCTGATGGACAATTTCGAGTGGGTGTTCGGCTACAAGCAGCGCTTCGGCGCCTATCACGTCGACTTCGATACCCAAGTGCGCACGCCAAAGCTCAGCGCAGCCTACTACCGCCACGTCATCACCAGGAATGCAGCCAGCGCCTGAGGCGCCACAACGATCGTCACGGTTCGCGCGCAAGATGTTCGTCTGGCGCTGCAGCTCTGAAAGTTGCATGCTGCCGGCATCGTCTCGGAGGTCCGTCATGGCGCGCATCACAACGCTCGTTCTCGTTCTGCTGGGGGTCCTGGTCCTGCATACGGAGCGGGCTCTTGCCTGGGGCTATCAGGGCCATGAAGTGGTCGGCGCCATCGCCGACGCGCTGATCGCCGACAATGCCAATGCGAAGAAGCAGGTGCGCGACATCCTCAATGGTCCGCCGCCGTCGGAAGCTGAGATCAAGCTGCAAAAGGAGTTGCGGGTCTGGCGCGAACTCACCCTGCGCGAGGCCGGCCCATGGCCGGACTGCGTCAAGGCCGTCGTCCGTCACGACGGCAACCGTTTCAAATACGAGCTCGATCCCGAGCATCCCGAATATGAGACGGCGTGCATTCCGTTCAACGCGGCGCTCGAGCGCGCGCGTATGGAGGATTATGCCAAGCGCAACTGGACGTCATGCTCCTACGTCACGGGCGGCGTCGAGCGCGGTTGCCACAACACGTTCCATTTCACGGATGTCGCGATCCAGCGCAAGGACTATGCGCTCGGTGAGGCCGGCACCAACGACCACGACCTCGTCGCCGCCGTGAATGCCTGCATCGCCGTCCTGATGGACAGGCCGGCGCCGGGGCCGTTCTCGATCCGCGACAAGAAGGAGGCGCTGCTGCTGCTGGTGCACTTCGTCGGCGACCTGCATCAACCGCTGCACGTCGGCGCGGTCTATCTCGACAGAGAGGGTGCGAAGGTCGATCCCGATGCCGACGTCCGCCCGCATGATGCCGCGACCGAGACGGCCGGAGGCAATCTGATCTGGGACGAGAACGTCAATCTCCATGCCGAGTGGGACGACATCCCGTTCGACATCGGCCGCAAGGCCAACCGTGATCTGCTCAACGCGGCGCGTGCCGTGCCGGCGACCGGTGCAGCGATGGAGGATTGGGCGCGGCTGTGGGCCACGGCCTCGCTGAAGGCGGCGCAAGATGCGTTCGACGGCCTCACCTTCGCGCCGAGCGTGGCGCCGATTCCGCCGAAATGGACCGTGATGCTGCCGGATCGCGCCGCCTACCAGCAGCGCGCCGACGCGATCAAGCGTCAGCAGCTCGCCAAGGCGGGCGCGCGGCTGGCGCAGATCCTCAATGCGATCTGGCCGCGCAATTGAGGCTCGCGTGCGAGGCCGTGCATGTGAGGTCACTCCAAAGTTGAGTGCGCGTCTGGCGTCTAGCCATGCGGCCAAGATCGTGGGATCTGGCGCGTCTGTCACCACCGAGCTTCGATTGCCGGCGCGTTCACCCTCACGCGGCGATTGCAAATGCATGATGCGGAAAGCACACCGCGTGCGACTCTTTTGCGCGCGCGTGGTTTTCAAGGGGAAAGCCCTGTAGATTTGACGTAAACGGCAATCTGCTGGCCCCTCAACCGAGATTTCCTGCATGCACATGTCCGTTGTTCGTCCGCCTGCCGTCGTTCTGTGCGCCGGCATCCTCGTCTGCGTGGTCGGCGCGATCGCAAGCCATGGCGCCTGGGCGCAGGGCTCCGCGAGCGATGCGGCCAAGCCCGCCATCGAGCAGTCCTCGGAGGCAGCCGGCAAGCCGGCGGCCGAACCGGAGAAGGCTGCGGCCGAAAAGCCAACCGAGCCCGCCGCGACGCCGGCAGCTGCCGAGGAGGCCAAGCCTGTTCAGGCCGAAGCGAAGCCGCAGGCTCCGGAGACGCCGGCCGCAACCGAGAAGGCTCCCACGGAAACGGCTGCAGACAGCAAGCCGACCGAGCCCAAGGTTGAAAACAAGGCTGAAATCAAAGCCGAAGAGAAGGCTGAACCGAAGACCGACACTGATGCTGCTCAAAAGCCCGCCGTGACCGGGGCAAAGCCGGTCGAGGCGGTGGTCCAGCCGGCCGCTGCCAAGGACGCACCGGCGCAGGAGAAGGTCCAAGAAAAGGTCGAAGGGAAGGCTGAAGAGAAGGCTGCCGACAGCAAGCCTGCCGTCGCCGCACCGGCCGACAAGCCGGCCGCCGCCGAGGCGAAGACTGCGCCAGCGACGGCCGAGACCAAGAAGCCCGAGCCTCCGGCCGCGTCTGCGCGGCCCGCTGCGGCCCAGACTGGCGCAAAGCAGCCCGCGGCGAACTCATCAGCCAGGCATGAGCCTGGCCATGCCCATCACCACCGTGCCGGTGACGAGGACCGGCCCGCCAAGCGCAAGCACCTCGCTGAGCCCAAGAGTGAACCGAGAGGTGAATTGAAGCGCGAAGGGAACAGGCTCTGCAAGACCTTCCGCACCTATGATGCGGAGAAGGGGTCGTATCGCGGCTATGATGGCCGCATTCACACTTGCTCGTAGGTGTTGACGCGCCGATCCCGCCGGGGCCGCTGCTGATCGCGAGATCAGCGCGGCATCGGCGACTGGATGCCAGAGGCATTGCGGGTCAGGAACGTCCCGAGCGGTGAGCCCTGCGACTGCGTCGTTTGCGGCCGGGCCAAGCCCGTCGTGGTCCGCTGCGGAGTCACGATAATCTGCTGAGGCGGAGGCGGGGGCACCGTGCCGCGCGCCTGCGCGGCCTGGTTCGACATGCGCGATACCAGGCGCATCAGCTGGTCCTGCCCGGCCTGCAGCTGCTCGATGGCGCGGGTATGATCGTGGCTCGCCTGATCCTGCGTGGACTTGATCTGCTCGATGCCCTGCTGCAGTTCGGCGATGTCCCGCGCCATCCGCTGCATCAGCGTCGTCGGACCGCCCGAGCCGCTGGACGCGCCGTCTTCCGTTGCCCGCAGCGAGGCGTTCGACATCATGGCGTCTTCATTGCCCGGCTGTGCGGACGCCTCATCCTGCGACGTCTCCGTCGACGACGGCATCCAGCGGTCCATCAGCGACGATCCGACGTCGCGCTGCGACCAGGCGACGGAGCCACCGACCAGTACGGCCAGCAATGCGAGACCCACCGCGTTGCGTCCGCGGAGCTTGCCCAGCGGCGCCTTCATCCGAGCCCAGCGGCCGCCTGTGGCTGCCGCATCGCTGGTGCTCGCCGCGGCGGCGGCGTCTGCCGCCACACCTGGCTTCTCGATGGCCGCGAGCCGCGTGTCGATCCGCGTCAGCACCTCGCGCAGGACCCGCCGGTACAGCTGGTCGTAGCTGGCCTTCTCCGGCTTCCCCGGGGCGAGACCGACTTCGCTCGGATCAATCTGGTGCACATTCTGTGTGGACTGCATTGGTGATCCCCAAACCCTTGCGCCCGCCGCGACGCCGCTTTTCTCTCTTTGAATTTTCAAACCTGACTCGACCCGTCGCTTTGGCCGAAAGCAAGACAGCGTCGTGACCAGGAGGGGGCCTTTTCGGACATTCATCCCTCGTCGAGGGACGTCCGCTGACCAATCGGCCCGTTGGAAACCGGCCTTTCTTGCGTGACATCGCGCCTTCAAGGTACTATCCGACCCATCGTCTTGGGGGATTGGGGCCGGTGCAAAGCTTGATTGTTATTGCGCGCGCAACGTTGTGCGCAGCATTCATAGGTCTTGTCGGCTCAGGTGCAGGCCGCACCACCTGATGAGGCCGCGCTCAAGGCAGAATTGACGGCCGCCTGGCAGGCGGCGAGCACAGCGGGCACCGAGGGACCGAGCGACATCGCGCTGATCGACCAAGGCACCCTGAAGCTGCCGGCCGATGATTTCTACGTGCCGAAGAGCGAGGGCCTGCGGGTGCTGCGCGCGCTTGGCAACGTCGTCAACGACGCGACATTCGTCGGGCTGATCGTCGGCAAGCGCCAGGAAGACCACTGGATGGTGGTGATCAAGCATATCAAAGACGGTTACATCAAGGACGATGACGCCAAGAACTGGAACGCCGACGAACTCCTGAGCAGTCTCCGCGCTGGCGCCGAAGAGGCGAACCGGGATCGTGCCGCGCGTGGATTTCCCGAAATGGCCGTCATCGGCTGGATCGAACCGCCAGCCTACGATGCAGGCACGCATCGTCTGGTGTGGTCGCTCCTTGCCAAGGACAAGGGACAGCCCGACGATGCGCCGAAGAACGTCAACTACAATACTTTTGCGCTCGGACGCGACGGCTATTTCAGCCTGAACCTGCTGTCCGGCTCCGAGCGGATCGCCACCGACAAGGCGGTCGCGCACGAGCTGCTATCCGATCTCTCCTACAATCCGGGCAAGCGTTATGAGGATTTCAGCGCGAGCACGGATCGGATCGCCGAATATGGATTGCTGGCTTTGGTCGGCGGCGTCGCCGCGAAGAAGCTCGGACTGCTCGCGCTGGCTGGCGCCTTCGTCCTGAAGTTCGCCAAGATCATCATCTTCGCGGTGGTTGGATTCGGCGCCGCGGTGATGAACTTCTTCCGCCGCAAGCCGAGCAACGACAACGCGGGCGGGCCTGCGTGAAAGCTCTCCTGCTGATCCTGTTCTCCGGCCTGAAATGGGGCAAGCTCGCCATCAGCGGCGGCACCATGCTGCTGTCGCTGGTCGTCTATGCCGGCATCTGGGGCTGGCGCTATGCGGCAGGCTTCATCGCGCTGCTGTTCGCCCACGAAATGGGCCACTACGTCGCGGCGCGGCAGCGCGGCCTGAACGTCGGCGCTCCCGCCTTCATCCCGTTCGTGGGCGCGTGGATTGCATTGAAGGAGCAACCGGTCGACGTGGAGACGGAGGCCTGCGTGGCGCTCGCTGGCCCACTGGTCGGGACAGCAGCGGCGCTTGCCGTCTATTTGTGGGCGAGGTCGGAAGACAGCGGTCTGCTGCTTGCGGTCGCGTATTCTGGCCTGTTCCTCAATCTGTTCAACCTGCTGCCGATCTCGCCGCTCGATGGCGGCCGCGTGACCAGCGTGCTCAGCCCGCGCATCTGGTTGCTCGGCGTTCCCATGCTGCTGGCCTTGATGCTCTACCGCCCGAGCCCGATGCTCATCATCATCGCGATCCTCGCAAGCCCCCAACTGATGAAGGCCTGGCGCTACGATCCCAACGCACCCGAGAATGTCGCGTATTACGGCACGACGCTGCAGACCAAGATCGAATATGCCGGGACGTATCTGGCGCTGGCGGCGCTGCTCGCGGTGATGACCTACGATGTCCACGAGATGCTGAGCCATTTCAGGCAGCCTGCGTAATCCGCGCGGCTAATTCGAGACTGGAGCAGGGGAGGAGGACGGGCAGTGTCGTGCCAAGATGCTCGCGCATCCCGCTATCCATCGTGCTTATGATGAGATCACTGCTTTACCAGAACGCGTCCCGAGACTTGTCTTCATTCGACACGCCGGCGAACGCTGAAGGCCGTTGGGTTGGCATCCGGAGCGTTAAATCGCGACCTCTCGATCAAGGAGGGATGTTGCACACCGATTATCCCCGAGTCGCATCGCTGCGCGGCTCCGCACGAACTGCGGTTCGCATTTAGGTTGTCAGGTACCCACACGTCACAGGCTTGTTGCGTCCGAGCGGTACGCAGTCACCTGCTGTCTTGGCGACTCTAAGCTCGAGGACTACACACAATGAGAATTCGCAGGATAAAGGATCGGCTGGTTCGGTCGCTTGCAATTCCGATTCTTTCCCGGATCTGGCGTGTTACGCCCGGCGGGACCATTCTTGTAGCTGGCCTTGCGCTTCTCCAGACATCCGCAGCTATGAATGCTGAACCAAACAACGGTCGGACCGAGACGCCGATCGAGCATCTGCTCGTCATTATCGGCGAAAATCAGAGCTTTGATCATGTTTTTGCCACCTATCGTGCGCCTTCGGGCGATCATGTGTTGAACCTGCTGTCGAAGGGCATTGTCGATATCGACGGCCGGCCGGGTCACAATTTCGCTGCAGGTGCGCAATCGAGCGCCGTTGAGACGGGTACTTTCCAATTGGCGCCGGGAAGCAAACAAGCCTACGCATTGCTCCCACCGCAAACCACAGGCAACTTGCCACTCGGTGGAAGCGACACGGCGGGGCCGCCCTTTGCGACAGATGCCGGTGCGCTTGCGTGGGAGACGATGTTCTATCATCAGTATGCGCCGCTGTTTGATCCGCACGATATGACCATCGGCGCGAATCCGTTTCCCAAATATGTGCCCGATGGGCGTATCGCCAACGTGAAGAATTTGCCGAACGGGCCTTTTCAGGTCACCGGCTTAACGCCCTATGATTTCTACATGTCCGATCCCAACCATGGATTCTTTCCAGAGTGGCAACAGGCGGATTGCGACATCACCCACGCCACGGCAGACAACCCGAGCGGCTGCCTCAATGATCTATTCCCATGGGTCGAAGCAACCCGCAGCGCCAACGGCATCGGTAGCGGCGGCGTTGCGCTCGGTTTCTATAATGTAGCGCAGGGTGACGTTCCATATTTTCACGCGCTTGCACGTGAGTATACGTTGAGCGACAATTACCATCAGGCCATGCGTGGTCCGTCGTCGCCCAACTGGAATTTTTTCGGTACTGCCGACGAAATCTACTTCAGCGATGGTCACGGCAATCCGGCAATCCCGGATGCCAGCCTTATCATGAATCCCAACCCCAAGCCTGGCGCGAACAATACGCCGATCAACGACGGAGGTACCTTCGTCAATTGTTCGGATCTGAAGCAGCCTGGTGTGGCGACCATCCGGTCCTATATTGCTTCACTGCCATATCATCCTGATCCGCATTGCGCGCCAGGCACTTACTATCACGTCGCCAGCAGGCATCCGGGTTACTTTCCGGATGGGACAGTTGATACTCTTCCCAACGCTTTGCCGCCCTCGAGCGTGCCAACGATCGGAGAAAGGCTAAGCGAAAAAGGAATTTCCTGGTCGTGGTATGCGGGTGGATATAATCGCTATGTAGCCGATCCCAATCATACGGCTTCTCCGGGCTATTGCGATAATTGCAATCCGTTCCAGTTCTCGACCGCGGTCATGTCGACCGCCGAGAGCCGTGCGGCGCACCTGCACGACGCGGAAGATCTCATCAGGGACATTCGCCACGGCAAATTGCCGGAAGTCGCCTTCCTTCGTTCAGAAGATGCTCCGAGCGGTCACCCAGACAGCTCCAAGCTCTCTTCCTTCGAAAATTATGCAAGAGTGTTCATCGAAGAAATTCAGTCGCAACCAGAACTTTGGGCTCACACCGCCATTCTCATTACGTTCGACGAAGGCGGCGGCTTCTGGGACTCGGGCTACGTCCAGCCGGTTGACTTTTTCGGGGACGGGGTCCGCGTTCCCGCGATCGTTGTATCGCCTTATTCGCGTGGTGGTCACGTCGGGCATGTCTACGCTGATCATGCTTCCGTCGTGAAGTTCATCGAACGGAATTGGCATCTCGACACGCTGTCATCGCGGAGCCGTGACAACCTTCCAAATCCAATCACTGGACGTAATCCCTATCTTCCAGTCAATGCGCCCGCGATCGGTGACTTGATGGACCTATTTCGGTTCGGCCACGATCGCGAGGACGCCCCCCGCAAGAACCGACTTGATGGTCAGAACCACGATCGAGATTGACGGCAGTCACGCCTCTCGCGCCAACCCACGGATGGATGTCCGCGGGTCGGCGCTTGTAAGATCGTCTGGGAAGGCCCGCCGGATCGTTTCGAGGCGGAGGCCGCCGCGAACTATCTATGAGAGGACGGGCAGGGAGCAGGGCGTCACTGCTCCCTGCCCGAAGATCTCGCGAGCCGGTCTACGGGAACCGAGACGGGCGCGCCTGAGGTGGCCGGGGCGCGAGGCGCGCGGCCGCGCCAATCGTCGCCGCGCCGACAGTCGCCTCGTTCTTGTTAGCCCGGACGGCGCGCGCGAGCTGGTCCTGGCTGGCTTGCAGCTGCTCGATTGCCTTGGTGTGATCGCGGCTGGCCTGCTCCTGGCTGGCCTTGAGGTCCTGAAGCCCCGCCTGCAGCCCGGCCACGTCATGCGCGATCTTCTCGATCATGGGCACGAGGTCCCGCTCCGGGCCGGGCGGCACGTCGCGTTCGGGCGTCGCCTCCGCCATCGCCGACGATGGATCGCTGGACGCCAGCGCAGGTGCGGCGTCTGGGAGGGGTGAGGGAGACGATGGCGAGGCAGACGATGGCGAGGAGGGAGGCGGTGATGACGAGGCAGGGGCCATTGGCGCGGCCTCGGCCGAACCCGACCCGCTCATCGCCGTCTCCGGTTGACGGGGTGAAGCCGCCTTCGGAAGGTTCTCACGAACGGACTGGATCGCGGCATCGATCCGGTCCGTGACAGACGTGATGGCCTGCGTATGGTCGTGCGCCAAGGTGACGACGGCTCCGGCGAGTCCTGCAGACGCCACCAGAGTGATCGCGGCACGCAACGCGGGCCGGCGCCGGGGTGCTTGCGGCGCAGCCGTTTGCTCGGCAGCGTCGGTCGCCGGTTGGTCGGATTCGACCAACTCGGTGGCTGCCGCCTTGGCTTCGATATCTGCAATCCGCTGATCGATGCGGGCGCGCACTTCACCCAGGACCCGCTGATAGATCTCTTCGCAGATATCGTCCTCGGGCGACAGCGCGACATCGCCCGGATCAACTTCCTTCGGCGTCGACTGAACTGGCATGTCCTCGGGTCCCATACGTGATACGCCCCCGTGCCCAATCCTCGGGAAGCGCTTTGACCCGGGGGCTTTGACCAAACGAAGACTGAGCGGTGACAAGCCGGAGGCGATTTCGAACAGCCACGGTGTGGCCGCCAGCGATCCCCGAGCGCCTATAGCCGATTCGCATAAGGTATATTATGGAATATTTATATGTTGAGGCAATTCAGGATCTTGCCCCAAAAACCTCACTAGCCGTGGTAGCGCCGGCCGCCAGCGCGAGCTTCGTCAACGCGCCCGGCCGATGTCCGCCTAACGGCCGAAACGCCGCTCCGGACCGCCCGCAGCGAACGCCGATGTTGCTGCCTTCGTCCATCGCTGCAATAAGCGCTGATGATGCGCGTGATGTCGCCGGATTCGGTTCGTCATGCAGTACAAGATTCGACAAGAAGAAGCTTCTCAGGGAGAAACGAGCATGAGCCTGTCACGACGCGCGCTGTTGAAGGCCTCCGCAGCGTCAGCCGTTCTGGGTGGAATCGGAACCATTGCTGCGCCAAATGTGGCGCGCGCCCAAGCGGCCGAGTTCAGCTACAAATACGCCAACAACCTGCCCGACTCCCATCCGCTCAACATTCGCGCCAAGGAGATGGCTGCGGCGATCAAGGCCGAGACCAACGGCAAGTTCGACCTGCAGATCTTCCCGAACAACCAGCTCGGTTCCGACACGGACATGCTGAGCCAGATCCGCTCCGGCGGCGTCGAGTTCTTCACGCTGTCCGGACTCATCCTGGCAACCTTGGTGCCGGCGGCTTCGATCAACGGCATCGGCTTTGCGTTCCCGGACTACGACACGGTCTGGAAGGCCATGGATGGCGATCTCGGCGCCTATGTGCGCGGCCAGATCAATAAGGCCGGCCTCGTGGTCATGGACAAGATCTGGGACAACGGCTTCCGCCAGACCACGTCGTCTT
>JBARNF010001150.1:0-2689 GCA_049802835.1 Bradyrhizobium sp. | reverse complement strand
GCTCAACGTCGAGGCCTGCGCCTTGAGCGTAAGCGGTTCTCTGCCCCCACCTTGATGCTCGTGCGCGGGATGTCGCAGGCTTCTCGCTGATTTGGCGGGAAGGTTTCGCACATATGACCGACACTATATGCGACACGAAGCTTTCGTTTGGGCGGGTGGAGATACGCCGCGGGGTGGGACGCCGCCGGCGCTGGACGGCACTGGAGAAGGGGCGGATCGTCGCCGAGGCGCTCAATGCCGGGGTTCCTGTTGCCGAGATTGCGCGGCGGCATGACATGAGCTCGCAGCATCTGTTCAGCTGGATTCGCGCCGCGAAGGAGGGCCGCTTGGCGCTTCCGGCCGATGAGGTTGCGGTATTTGTGCCGATTGTCACGGCTGCGACGGAGGTGACGAAGGCGCCGAAGGCTGCGCCGTCGACGCCCATTGAGATTGGCATCAAGGATTTTGTCGTGCGTGCCGTGCCGGGCATCGATATGCGTCTGCTGTTCGACGTGCTGCGCGCCGTGAAGGCGGCCGCATGAGCACCATTCCTGGTCTGCCGCTATCGGGTAGCGTGCGGGTTCTGATCGCGGCCAAGCCCGTAGACTTTCGCAAAGGCGCAGACGGCCTGGCGGCGCTGGCCAAGGAAGTCTTGGCGCAGGACCCGTTCTCGGGCGCGATCATCGTGTTTCGCGCCAAACGCGCCGACCGCGTGAAGATTCTGGTTTGGGACGGCAGCGGCCTGGTGCTGGTTTGGAAGCGCTTGGAGGAAGGCGCGTTCAAATGGCCTCCCATCATGGACGGCGTGATGCGGCTGTCGCCGGCGCAGTTGGCTGCGCTAATCGAGGGGCTCGATTGGACGCGCGTGCATGTGCCTGAGATCGCGCGGCCGCAAGCCGTGCAATAGCTGCGATAAATTGAATCAGGTGCAAAACTGTGCGCCACAAACCCACGCGAATCTGATTGAGTTTGTCGCGTGAGCGAGATCGAAAATCAGCTTCCTGCCGACATCGATACGCTACATGCGCTGATGGTGGCGGCGTGTGCGGAACGTGACGCTGCGATCGCAGAGCGCGAGACCGCCATCGGCGAGCGCGACCGCGCGCTCTCGCAAATCGATCGCCTGCGCCATCTGCTTCGCCAGCTGCAGCGTGCGCACTTCGGCAAACGCTCGGAGAAGCTCGATCCCGACCAGCTGCTCCTGACACTCGAGGATATCGAGCAGGCGATTGCCGAGAGCGAAGCCCACGACGACAAGAAGGACGCGATAGCCGCAAAGGTGCGCGCCGAAAAGCGTCGAGCCAATCGCGGCGCGCTACCTCGTCATCTGCCGCGGGTGGATGTAACGATTGCTCCCGAAGATACGAACTGCCCGTGCTGCAGGACGCCCATGCATGTGATCGGCGAGGAGACGTCGGAGCGGCTGGACGTGATCCCGGCCCAGTTCCGCGTGATCGTCACACATCGTCCCAAATATGCCTGCCGGGCCTGCGAAGAGGCGCCCGTCCAGGCGCCTGCGCCCGAGCGGTTGATCAAGGGCGGGCTGCCGACCGAGGCGATGGTGGCCTATGTCCTGGCAGCCAAATATGCCTGGCACTTGCCGCTCTATCGCCAAGCTCAGATTCTGCTGAGCCAAGGCGTCGCGATCGAGCGCGCCACACTGGCGTTCTGGGTCGGTTATGCCGCCGCGGAGTTGAAGCCGCTTTATCTTCGGCTGCGTGAACTCATTCTGGGCTCGCTCAAGATCGCGGTCGATGAGACGGTGGCGCCGGTGCTCGATCCCGGCCGGGGACGCACCAAGAAGGGATACTTCTGGGCGATCGCCCGCGATGACCGGCCCTGGGGTGGAACCGACCCGCCCGCCATCGCCTACACCTATGCGCCGGGCCGCGGCGCCGTCCACGCGCTGAAGCTGCTCGATACCTATCATGGCATCGTGCAATGCGATGGATACGCGGCCTACAAGAACATTGCCAACGCAGCATATCTCGGCGAAGCCATCACGCTCGCCTTCTGCTGGGCACATCTGCGACGAAAGTTCTTCGAAATCGCCAAGGGCGGCTCCGCACCCATCGCGAGCGAAGCCCTCGATCGCATCGCTCTTCTCTACGCGATTGAGAAGACGATCCGCGGCAGATCGGCCGACGAGCGCCGTGCCATGCGCCAGGAAAAGAGCAAGCCGCTCGTGCTGGCTCTCAAAATCTGGCTCGAAGAGCAACTCGCGCGCGTCTCGGCGAAGTCCGTCATCGCCGAAGCCATCCGCTACGGCTTGAACCATTGGGACGGGCTCGTTCGCTTCCTCGAAGACGGCCGCATCGAACTCGACACCAACATCGTCGAGAGAGGCATGCGTCCCATTGTGCTCAATCGGAAGAACGCGCTCTTCGCCGGCCACGATCAAGGGGCGGAGAACTGGGCAGCCATCGCCTCGCTTGTCGAGACCTGCAAATTGCATGGCGTCGATCCGCAAGCCTACTTCGCCGACGTGCTCACAAAACTCGTCAATCTCTGGCCAGCCTCGCGCCTCGACGAGCTCATGCCCTGGGCCTGGGCGGCGCGGCGGTCCACCGATCGCCTCGCGGCGTGAGCCGCGAGCGCGAATCGGGTTCGTGCTCGCTCCATCGAAAAATCAAGCTGTCAGAGCAGTGGGATCGGAGAACCGCTTACGTTTGACTGAGCTTTCACGATGTTGCACGCGGGTGCAACGGCC
>JBARNF010001149.1:0-2370 GCA_049802835.1 Bradyrhizobium sp. | reverse complement strand
CTTCTGAACTTGCTGGAACGTGACGCCGATCTTGCGCCCGAGCTCCGACTGGGAGAGGCCCGCATTCGTTCGATACAATCGGATCCGCCGGCCAACCTCGGCGTCGACAGGATTGGGCGATCTCTTCGCCATGTCCTTGCTCCGGCTGGTATCCCCACGGAGCAATATATAGGGTGGCGGCGCAAATCCGAAGAGCGGCTAATGCGTTTTCTGGTCGGGCGCCAATCGCCGGAGGAGCTTCAGGAATATTACCATTGCCGCTCCGGGAGACGGCTTCGCGCCTCATCTTCAAACGGGGCTCTGGACAACCCCTTCCCGTAGGCCATAGCTTCGGGATGCTCCATCCTGGACGTTTCGGGCCTTGGCGATGTCCTTCGAAGGCGACGATTACGGTAAGCGGACGCTCGATTTTGTCGTGCGTCTGCAGCAGCTTACCAAATATGACGACATCTGCCGCGAGGTCGCAAAGGAGCTGAGCTGGTTCGGGTTTGATTGCGTCACCAGCTTTTCCGTCCCGGGACCCGGTCAAACCCTGAAGGATTGTCTCTGGCTGAATACCCGACCGCAAGATTACATCGATCGGTACTCGGAGCAGAATTACGTTCTCAGAGACCCGATCGTTACAGAGTTCAGAAGAAATCTGAACCCGTATTCCTGGGCAGACGTCAAACGAAACCGTCGTCTGAAAAAATCCGAACTTGCGATCATCGACGAAGCAAGAGAGTGGGGCGCGCGCGACGGATTTATGGTGCCGATCGTGACGGCCTCGGGCTCGGTGTCCGGGTTTTGTCCATGTGGCTTCGAGCCCGATCTTTCCGCGCGCGCGCGGTCGGCACTCGAGGTCATCGCAATATTTTCTCACCACGCGTTACGCCGGTCTCTCCTTTGCGCGCATCGGGAGGCCATCACGCATATTCCGTTGACGCCGCGCGAACGCGAAATCATGCAGTGGGTCGCCATGGGGAAGACCGACGATGAAATCGGAGAGATATTGAACATCGGCGCCACGACGGTCACGCAGCACGTGGAGAACGCGAAGCACAAGCTCGACGCGATGCGACGCACCTTCGCGGTCGTTCAGGCGATCCGGACCGGTGAAATATCAATTTAGTTATTCGAGATCACCCGCGGTTATTCGATGGATTGCTGCCAGCAGCCCCGTCCATAACGTAGGCCTGCGTCCATCCTAGATTCTTAGGATATGACGCCCGCTGGGAGTGTGGAACGCTTCCCGTCACGCTTGATGGGAGGACCGCCATGATTTTCGTGCTGGAAGGCACGCAACGACGCCAACTGCATTACTACTTCGATCGAATGTTTCGCCTGCGTCATCAGATCTTCGTCAAGGAGCAGGGCTGGAATCTGCCGTCGGTGAACGGCCGATACGAGATCGACGAATACGACGGCGATGACGCGGTGTACTTGCTCGATATCACCGACGACGACATCATCCAAGGGTCGGTTCGCATTACCCCGTCCGAAACGTGCTCGCTGGTGGCGGACTATTTTCCGCACCTCGTCGAGAACGGCGCTTCCCCCCGATCGCCTCTTGTCCACGAAGCGACGCGTTACATTTTCCGGCCGCTGAGCAAACGTGCGGAGGAGAACAGGGCCGCCAAGGCCCGCCTGCTGGCCGCGATGATGGAATGGTGCTTCGTCGAACAGCTTTCATTCCTTCAATGCATCGTCGACATGAGAGTGTTCCCCGCCTGGGTCGAGCTCGTCCCGCAAACGATTCCGCTCGGGCTGCCGCATCCCTACGCGGGGGGACGCACCGCTCCGGGCGGCGGTGAATGCATCGCGTTTCGCTGGCCCGTGAACGAGGAGGTCATCGAAGGAATACGCGCCTACGGAGGAATGACCGCCGACCAACCAAGCGTGTTCGGGGTTGGCCGAAGCCGGAAGGTTGCGCAAGCCGTTCACTGATACTTCGACGTCGTTTGATTGGATGGAGGCTCGTCATGACGAAACTGGCCAGGTCGATCACGAAAGACGAAGTCGCCGCATACAAGAAAGCGGGAGTCGTTCTGCTTCGCGGCGTCCTGACGCTGTCGGCCGTAAACGGCCTTCGGCGTTGCATCGACGAGGCGGTCGAGACCATCAGCCAAAGTCCGAGCGGCTATGATTTGAGCTTCATGACCAAGGCGGCCGAGCACGGCGAGCAGCACGAGCTTCAATCCATCAGCGGCGGACAGTACGATATCGCGGGCATCATGGATTACGTGAAATCGAGCGGGCAGCCGTTCCTCCTCGACGAAATCCGGGAGAGCAAGGGCAGCTTCTTTCTCGATACCGGTATCCACGCGAGGCTGCGGGACTTCCGGACCTTCAGCCTGAACGGTCCAGCCGCGGAGATCGCCGCTGCGATCC
>JBARNF010001148.1:0-2220 GCA_049802835.1 Bradyrhizobium sp. | reverse complement strand
GGTCTACGTGGTCCAGTCGCATACGCGGATCGTTGAACGTTGTCTTCTCATGACCACGGATCCCGGTGACCTCGTCCTCGATCCGACGTGCGGCTCCGGCACGACCGCCTACGTCGCCGAGCAATGGGGTCGCCGCTGGATCACAATCGACACATCTCGGGTGGCTATCGCGCTCGCCCGATCGCGCCTCATGGGAGCACGTTATCCCTATTATCTTCTTGCCGACTCTCCCGAAGGGCAGCGCAAGGAAGCGGAGGTGACACGCGCGACGCCGAAGTCGTCGCCGACACGCGGCGACATCCGCCACGGCTTCGTCTACGAGCGGTTGCCGCACATCACGCTGAAGTCCATCGCCAACGATGCCGGGATCGACGTGATCTGGGAGCGCTGGCAGGAGACGCTCGAGCCGCTGCGCGCCAGGCTCAACGCCGCGCTTGGCCGCAGCGAACCGTCATTGCGAGCCGAAGGCGAAGCAATCCAGTCTAGATCGCCACGGCGCTCCGCGCCTCGCGATGACAAGGCGTCGTGGGAGGAATGGCAAATCCCGCGCGAGGCCGACGCCACGTGGCCGGCGGAGGCGAAGGCGGCTCACGCACAATGGTGGGAGGCGCGCATCGCGCGCCAGCAGGAGATCGACGCCTCGATCGCCGCCAAGGCCGAGTACGAATATCTCTATGACAAGCCTTACGTCGACAATTCTCGCATCCGCGTCGCCGGGCCGTTCACGGTCGAGAGCCTGTCGCCGCATCGCACGCTCGCCGTCGATTGGAACGACGAACTGATCGACGTTCTCAAGGCGCAGGAAGGCAAACGCGAAGCGCCCGATCGCGATGATGTGGCGACCGACTTCGCCCAGATGATCCTCGAAAACCTGAAGGTGGCCGGCGTGCAGCAGGCACACAAGGAGGACCGGATCGCCTTTACCAGCCTGACCGGATGGCCGGGGCGCTTCATCTGCGCCGAAGGCGTGTTCATGGAGGGCGAACGCGAGAAACGCGCCGGCATCTTCATCGGCCCGGAATTTGGCACGGTCTCCCGCCCCGATCTCGTCGCCGCCGCGCGCGAAGCGGGCGATGCCGGCTTCGACGTGCTGGTCGCCTGCGCTTTCAACTTCGATGCCCATTCCGCCGAGTTCGACAAGCTCGGCCGCGTGCCGGTGCTGAAAGCCCGCATGAACCCCGACCTGCACATGGGCGGCGACCTCAAGGCGACCGCCACAGGGAACCTCTTCGTGATCTTCGGCGAACCGGACATCAAAATCGAGGACGCCGGCGACGATATGATCCGGGTCAAGGTGTTTGGCGTCGATGTGTTCAAACCGCAGACCGGCGAAGTGATCTCCGAGGGAACCGATGGCATCGCGCTCTGGATGCTCGATACCGACTACAACGAGGAGAGCTTCTTCGTCCGTCACGCCTATTTCCTCGGCGCCAACGATCCGTACAAGGCGCTGAAGACGACGCTGAAGGCGGAAATCGACCAAGAGGCCTGGGAGAGCCTCTATTCCGATACATCGCGCCCGTTTCCGAAACCGGAATCCGGCCGCATCTCGGTGAAGGTCATCAACCACCTCGGCGACGAGGTGATGAAGGTATTCGCGGTCGGGTAGGCGCATGACAAGCTTTCGTCGTTCCGGTCATTATCGGACGAACTCAAGCGGCACGACGTTCTGGGTGCGGGACCACGGCGTTCATCGGGACGAATGGGGAGATGGACAATTACGCATTGATCTCCGGCAGAACGACGCTTCACGGTTTCTCGATCGTCATTCCGTTCGGACTATCTCGGGATGTTTCGTAAATCCCAACGCGCGCTGTCCCATATGCAGCGCCGCGGTGTTCTTCTATGTGAACCAGTTTGGCAGCAGGGTTTACTTCGATGAACTTGGTCCGCCTTGGCCTAAGCATCCCTGCACTGACAACCCGCGTCGCCAAATCGTAACCCATGGCGGGTCGAGTGGAGCGCCTATCAGGCGCCCCAATGGGCTCATGAAGGAATTGGTCACGGCGGCCAATACTGCCGGGATGCTCCGAGGCAAGGTCGTCGGCGCTAGGGATTCCCGCGATTGGACATTGCTTGTCATCATCTCGATTGAAAGGCATGGCGAAAAGAACACGGTGAAAGCCGAGTTTCTGGATTCGCTAAACCACGAGGCGACAGAGTTCGTGTGCGTTTCATCCGCGCCGATTTTCGAGATTGGTGATTTCCTCAGTAAGAAAG
>JBARNF010001147.1:0-4336 GCA_049802835.1 Bradyrhizobium sp. | reverse complement strand
ATGTAGGATTTAAGCTCCTCGCGGGTTTCGGTGGTGGCGAGATTGCTCATGACTGCGCCTTCACCAGCAATGGGTCGGCGCGTTCGGCCGCCAGTTTGAACAGGCCGGCAATCCTCAGCGCGCGCTTCGGCGTCGTCGCGATGTCCGCGAGGATCCGGCCGTCGGCGCCGCGAATTCGCACCCGCACCGAAAGGTCCTCACAGACCGACAGCTCCAACACGTGCTGCAACGAGCAGACCTGCTCGCTGTCGATTTCGGCTTCTGCGGCCCGCATGCCTCACCCTTCCCTGAGATTGTTTTCGAGCGCGGCCAGCCGCCGCGCCGTGTCGTTCTGCTGCTGACGGAGCCGCGCAATCTCGCGCACGCTGCGAACGCTCCTGGCCCAGGGCGCCTGCACGCCCTCGATCAAGGCGTCATGCACGCGGTCGCCGATGTCGGAGCGCAGCAGCCGCGCCAGCGCTTCGCCGCTCGGCGAGGTGTGGCCGCCGAGCCAGCGTTCGGCCGTCGAGATGTCGCATCCCGTCCGTGCGACGATCTCGCGCGGACACTTGCGGCCAAAAATCCGCTTCAGCTCCAGCGCGACAGGCAAGAACCACCCGCAGTCCTGCGGGATTTGGCCCGCAGCGGTGCGGTTTGACCTTTTTGAAGCCGGCTCCAGTGCTAGGCTATCGGCCATCGCGCCTCTCCTTGACGGAGTGAACGGGCTTGATGCCCCAGAGGCGCGGATCAGCAGTCTTGCCGACCTGGGCAAGTGCCGCGGTCAGCAGCAGGAAGGACGGATAGGGAAGCCGGTTCTTGGCGCGGGCATTGGTCATGACCTGTGGGACCGATTGGGCGAGCCGGGCCGCAGCCATGGTCCCGCCCAGCGCGTCGATCACACCGGAGGCAGTTTGGATCGGAGTTGAGTGATGCGGGCCAGTCATAGAGCGGATTTTTATACACGATTCGCTTATTCTTCCAAGGAAAGCGATCCGCTTATGGGAAATCCAACCCATTTAGGCGATTTTCTGCCTATGCCGCGGGAAGTAAACGAGATTTCAGACCGGTTGAGGCTCATTCGCGAGGCGAAAGGCCTCAACCAGGCCACTTTTGCTCGCCTGGTCGGCATTGAGCCCCAGGCCATCAATAACTACGAGACCGGGCTGCGGCGCATTTCCGTGGACCAGGCCATCAAGATCTGCGCGGCCACCGGCGTGTCGCTGGATTACATCTACCGCGGTCTCACCGGACATCTTCCAGTCGACATCGCGACCGAGCTGCAGCGTCTTCAGCGTCAAGAGAAGTCACGCCGCGGCTGATCGCATTTCGGAGCAAGTCAGCGCGCCCAGCAAAGCCGGGCAGCCATAGCGCCAACACGACCAGTCCAACAGTTCGCACGACTTCCATAAGAGTTGGTGCCGAGAACGCGAACTGCGGCGGCCCTAGCAAAAGCCTGTAACCCGCACAGCCCAACAGGGCGAACAGGACCCCGCACCACCGGCCGAAGACCAGCGAATCAATAACGACCCCGTAGAGCAAGACCCACACAAAGATCGCTTCCTGGCCACCTGCGCGCGCAGAACCCACTCCGAGCGGCAGCAACAGCAGCAACGTGACCAGCGTGAGCAAGATCGCGCACAAAGGCGGGAGCCGCGCGGTCGTCACGGGCACACTGAGACGCCGCCGCAACCAGGCCGCGTGCGGCTTTGCAATCATGAAATTCTCCAAGAGATCAGCAACTTGATCAAGGACAGCACGCGCCTCCTCGATATTCTCGGGCAACTGCGCCGCGATCTGTAACGCAAGCCGTCGCATCGGCTCCGTTTGCCGCACAGCTATACCAACCAGCCCCATCAGTCTCACTCCATTCCAATTCAGAAATAAGCATTGCGTGTATAATTCGTTCATAATATACACGGTCTGCTTATGCACTTGCAGGAACGGATTATGAGCACCCCAGAAGCCGTTGTCATTTCAGATTGCGTCTGCGCGGAAAATCCGACTTTGCGCAAGGATTACGGGGATACCGTCGCGCAGTTCCACTTGCCAAGCACGAGCGAGCATGCAGTGGACGTTCTGGCAGTTGACGATCGCGCCTCCACTGCAGCCCGCGGCAAGGTCACCTTTCTGATCGACGGCCCCTTGATGGGCGCTGAGGCGCGCCGACGTGCCGTCCTCGAGAACATGGTGCGTGACCTCTACTCCGCGCGCGAATGCAGCGACGCTGGAGATGCACGACGGCTCCTGCTGGCGAAGGGACACAACCTCATCGACGTCCATGTGTTGCACGCTGAGGCAATCGCGCTCGCCCGCACGTGGCTTGCGGAGCCGCAGGCCGAAGTCAGCACGACCGCCGCGGAGCAAGCCACCTCCCGCGGAAGATGACCCAATCCCAACCACCACATCGAGAAACAGCGATGCCGAAAAGCGCCCCCATCAAGAAGCCACGCTCCACGACCGAGACCGACGCGAAGATCGGCAGGCGCATTCGCATGCGCCGTCTCGAACTCGGCATGAGTCAGACCGATCTGGCGAATGCCGTCGGCGTCACGTTTCAGCAGATCCAGAAGTACGAGAGGGGCACCAACGGCATCCGCGGATCGCGGCTTGCCGCCATCGCCGCCGCGTTGCAGGTCGACCTTCCCTTCCTGTTCGCGGCCAAGGACGCCGCGCCGAACGACACCATCGTCGACAAGTTCATCACCTCGCCAGAAGGCGTGCGCATCGCCAAGGCGTTTGCTCAGATCCCCGAAAGCACCCGCGCGACAATCGTCAAGCTCGCCGAGGCGCTGGCACAGGATCTCGGACAATAAGGACGGCGGGATGACGATCCGCAAAAAAGAAAACCTGCTCCGGGGCGATCGGACCCCGGCCTACGTCACGAGGGAAACGGGCGCGGCCGAGTTGCTGGTCTCGCCGGCCACCTGGGACCAATGGGTCAAAGACGGTCGTTTGCCGCCGCCCTCCCCCTCATTCCCGGCCGGAACGCCCCGCTGGCGCTGGGAGGACGTCGATCGTAGACTGCGCGGCACCGATACGACGGCATCCGTCGTCGACGCCATGCAGTGGGCAGCGAGCTTTGGCCAGAAGAAGGGAAAGCGGCGTGGCGCTGCCTGAGGGTGTCGAAAAGGTCACCGTTCGCAAGAAGAACGGCAAGGCCTACACCTACTACTATTGGAATCCCGGACGCGGCACCGATCGCGAAGGCGAACGCATCAAGCTACCGAACGCCGAGACCGAGCCGCGGGCATTCTGGACCGAGGTCGAGCGGCGCCAGGCCTCCATTCGGACAGCATTTCCCGCGGGATCGATCGGCGATCTCATTTCGCGCTATCGCGCCAGTGACGAGTTCAAGCGCCTCGCAGACGGCACCCGCACGAACTACGAAGTGACCATGCGCCGAATGGAGGAGCAAGGCGCGGCGCGCGTGCGGGACCTGACGCCGTTCGTGGTGCAGACGGCGCGCGACGCGATGAAGGCCACCCCGGTGATGGCGAACCAGATGCTGTCGGTCGGGCGCACCATCTTCGATTGGGCGATCCCGCTCGGCCTTGCGGAGGCAAACCCTTTCGAAAAGGTCAGAGACTTCGACATCCCCGACCGAGGCCATGTGCCCTGGCCCGACTGGATCGTCGATTACGTCCGCGCGCACGCGTGGCCGGACCTGGTCCGGATGACGCGGCTCGGCATCATGACATGCCAACGCGGCAGCGACCTGATCCGCATGGGGCCGGAGCATCGCGACCGCAACGGGCTCTGGTGCCGGCCAAAGAAGACCCGGAAGCGGCGTCGCGCTTTCCATATCCCTCTTGCGGCGATCGACGCGATCGAGATCGACCGCTGGGCCGAGACGCCCATGACGTTCACGAATACGCGCTGGCTCAATCCGATCGAGCGCTTCCGGGAAGACCTCTACCTCTATTCGCCGAAGGGCGCGCAATACACCCCGGACGGCCTGCGGGCGCGATGGGGCCGCTGGCTGGAAGGCACATCGGAAGGCAAGCAGCTCTGCCGCCGGTGGAAGGAGTGGGTCGCCGGCCAGGTCAAAAAGTACGAGTGGGACATCGACCCCGAGGACGCGGACCACCCAACAATCCACGGCCTGCGCGGCACTGGCATCCTGGCCCGCGCCGAGCAGGGCTACGAGGTCGACCAGATCGCCAACGACATCGGCATGTCGCGCCAGAATGTCGAGCACTACATGCGGTTCAAGGACCAGATGAAGGTTGGCGCTGATGGCCAGAAGAGATTGAAAATCGTCCGGAACGGGGATATCAACCAATGATAGTTACGTAGTTCCTGAATCGCTGTCTTTCTCGATCCACTTACTGCTTCCAAGAGCCTTCTTGGCTGAACT
>JBARNF010001146.1:0-8167 GCA_049802835.1 Bradyrhizobium sp. | reverse complement strand
AGGTGGTGGCACGACCGGAGGCGGTACAACCACCGGCAACAACCACACCACGACCACACATCACCATCATCATCACAGCCATAGCCACCACACTGCGGCGGCAGCGGCGGCCGCCCCAGCTCCCGCCCCGGCGGCCAGCACGGCAGCGGCTGCCTCGAGCGGACCGGACATGTCGCACCATCACGCGCTCCACCACATGTGGGCCTGACGCCCGCATCACAACACACCAATGTCGACCGGCGCAGAACTCGGGTTCTGCGCCGTTTTCGTTGCGCCTGGCGAAATCACGCGTCCAGATCGCTGCGCCGTCGGAGCGCAAACCCCGGCTCGAACGGTTCTACGCGCTCGATCGATGACCGCCCCGGTGAAGCCTCCGTTTCGCTACAATCCGCCTGGACAACGGCGTTTGTCGACCATTCAGCAAGTAGTAATCATGAACGAGCCCGCCATCGCTTTCCGCCCTCGTCTGGTTTCGACGTCGGCCGGCCCCGCTGCGCCGCCGGCCGCGATCGATGCTCGCGCCCTCCTGATCGCCGAGCAGGCCTACCGGAAAGTGTTGGCGCTTCAGCCACGGCATTTCCGGACATTGTGCAGTCTGGCGACAGTCCGTCTTCAACTCGGCGACGTGAATGAGGCGCGAACCCTGCTCGACCAGGCTGCAAACGCGGCGGGCGACGCCGCAGACTTGCACCTGACGCTGGGAAAGGCCTTCGCAGGTTTGGGCGATCTCGCCAAGGCGGCCTCGCATCTGCAGCGCGCCGTCGCACTCGACGAATCGTCGCTCGAGGCGCGCCTCCTGCTCGGCGGTGCGCTCTACAGCCTGGGAGATCCCGCGGGCGCGGTCCGGCACCTCGAGCCGGCGCTCGCGACCAATGGCGACAACGCCGACCTCCACCAGGCGCTCGGACTCGCCCTGCAGCGGCTCGGCCAGTTCGCGAGGGCGATGTCGCATCATGAGGCTGCGCTCGCGGCGAGGCCGCAATTTGCGGCGGCGATCAGCAGTCTCGGTGATGCCTGCCGGCAGCTCGGCCGCCATTCGGAAGCCATCGCTCATTATACCCGAGCGCTCGCTATCGAGCCCAATATGCCGACCGTGCTGCTCAATCTCGGGGGCTGTCATCAAGCGATGGGCGAACTGGAGGCCGCCATTCGTACCTTGCTGCAGGCGCTCGCATTGAGCCCTCATCTTGCCGAGGCACACTACAATCTCGGCAATATCCACCTCGACATGAAGAGCTGGCCGGGGGCGATCTTCCACTTCGAGCGCGCCGTCACTGAGCGGCCGGATTTCCCCGAAGCGCACAACAATTTCGCCAATGCGCTGGAGTCGTCGGGCCGGCACGAGGAGGCCCTGTCCCATTATGACGAGGCGCTGCGGCTGCGACCAGACTACGCCATTGCCCACCGCAATCGCGCCGACTCGCTGCGGAATGTGCAGCGATACGAGGAGGCCATCGCCGGATATCAGGCCGCTCTTGCGCACGATCCCCGCGACACGACGACCATGAACCATCTCGCGGTCGTCCTGACGATCTTGGGCCGGCTCGACGAAGCGGGGCGGGCCTATGAATCTGCACTGGCAGTCAACCCGCGCAGTATCGGCACTCACCTCAATTACGGCGTGGTCAAGCCGTTCGCAGTCGACGATCCACGCTGGCCCGCTCTTCAGGATCTGGCAGCGAGTTCGGAGACACTGAGCGAGGACGCGCGCATCGCGCTGCACTTCACGCTCGGACGCGCCTATGCCGATATCAAGGACGGCGAACGGTCTCTGCTGCACCTCAATGCCGGCAACGGTCTCGAACGCCGCCGCATCAGCTACGACGAGAACCAGACGCTGCGACAGATGGAGCGCATTCGCAACATTCTCTCGAAGGAATTGCTTGAGGCGCGCCCAGGTCACGGCGATCCGTCGAATGCCCCCGTCTTCGTGATCGGCATGCCGCGGTCCGGCACCAGCATGGTCGAGCAGCTCCTGGCCAGCCATCCAGCTATCCATGGCGCCGGCGAGGTGAACTACTTCGCAGCTGCTGCCGGGCTGTTCACCGACCCTTCCCGCGGCGACTATCCGGACATGCTCGCCAAGCTGTCCGACGCGGACATCGCAACGCTGGCGCGCGCCTATCTCGAACGTTTCACGGACATCCCGGACGGCGTGACCCGCATCGTCGACAAGATGCCCTCGAACTTCCTGTTCGCCGGCCTCATCCATCTTGCGCTGCCGAATGCGCGCATCATCCACGTCAGGCGCAATCCGGTCGACACCTGCCTGTCCTGCTATCAGCAGCTCTTCGCCGAACCCCAGCCCTTTGCCTATGACCTTGCCGAGCTCGGCCGTTATTACCGTGCGTATGACACACTGATGGACCACTGGCGCGCGGTGCTGCCGGACGGCGTCATGCTCGAAGTCGCCTATGAGGACATCGTGCGGAATTTCGAGCCGCATGCACGCAAGATCGTCGCCCATTGCGGGCTCGACTGGGATGAGGCCTGCCTGGCTTTCCACGAGAATGCGCGACCGGTGAACACCGCGAGCCTGGTGCAGGTCCGCAAGCCCCTCTTCGCCGGATCGGTCGGCCGCTGGCGCATGTATGGCGACCGGCTGAAGCCGCTACTCGATGCGCTCGGCAGCGCTGCCGTGCAGTCGACCATGGTCGAAGCGATTGCCGGCGTAACACAACCTCCGGCGGTAAACCTGGCCCCGCCCGTCGTCACACCAACGACGCAATCGCTTCCATTCGCGTCCGAGCCCATCGGATCGCTGCAGACGCTGGCCGAAGGCGCCGTCGCAGTCGCCAAGAAGCTGCAGGGCCTCGGCGAAAGCAGCGACGCCCAAACCATCTTCAAGCTCGTCCTTGCCAGCCAGCCGAACCAGTTCGACGCGCTGGTCGGCCTCGGCGTGAACTGCACCAATGCCAACCGGCTCGACGAGGCCAAGGAGTATTTCCAGCGCGCGGTGGCGGTGAACGGCAAGTCCGCCGAGGCCCATGGCAGCATCGGGGCGGTCGAAGCGTCCGCCGGCCGTTATGACACTGCCGTCGGCCACTACGAGACAGCGCTCGCGCTCTCCCCGAGCCATCCCGGCATTCTCTACGCCTTTGCCATGGTGCGGCAGAACCAGGGGATGATCGACGAGGCGATGGCGCTGCTCAGGCGCGCGATCGAGAACAAGCCGCAGAATCTCGACGCATATTTCGCGCTCGGCAACCTGCTCTATACCGCCGGCAAGGACATCGAGGCGGCCAGGAACTACCTCAAGGTCCTGGACTTCAGCCCGGACCACGCCGAGACGCACAACAACATCGCCAACGTCCTGTTGCGCCAGGGCCACCGCGAGCGCGCCATCGAGCACTACAAACGGGCGATCGCAAGCCGGCCCGACTACGCCGACGCCCGTGGCAATCTCGGCAACGCCTTTCTCGAGCTCAACCAGCTCGAGGACTCGATCGAGCAGAACCTGCTGGCGATCAAGATCAAGCCGGAGCGCTTCGGCTCGTACAACAATCTCGGCGTCGCCTATCAGGCGCTCGGGCGCTTCGAGGAAGCCACGGCGGCATTCGAAAAAGCCCTAGAGCTCGCGCCGGACGATGCGCCGATCCATCTCAATCTGGCGAACATGGCGAAGTTCAAGTCGGACGACCGCCGGCTGGCGAGCCTGCGGCGGCTGCTGGAACGCGTCGACCAGCTCGATCAGGAGAAGCAGATCGCGGCCCATTTCGCCATGGGCAAGGCGCTCTCCGATCTGAAGGACTTCGACGGCGCGTTCGCGCACCTGCTCCGGGCGAACGCGCTGAAGCGCAAGACCTTCGACTACGATTCCGAGCAGCGACTTGCGATGATGAAGAACGTCGCCGACCGCTTCACACCGGAATTCTTCCGTTCCGTGGCGGGACACGGCGACGACTCCTGGGCGCCCATCTTCATCGTCGGCATGCCGCGCTCCGGGACGACGCTGATGGAACAGGTGCTGTCCAGCCATTCGAAGGTATTCGGAGCAGGCGAGCTCGAGACGTTCAAGGAGCTGGTCGGCGAATGCGCCGCACGCCAGAAGGTGCTTCCTGCCTATCCCGATCTCATCACGCTGCTGCCGCCGGAAGAGATGACGACGCTCGGACAGGACTACACGGCCCGCGTCCGGCCGCTGGCGCCGGAAGCGGCGCACATCGTCGACAAGATGCCGCTCAACTTCCTGTTCGTCGGACTGATCCACGCGGCGTTCCCGCGCGCCAGGATCATCAATACGAGGCGCGGTCCGCTCGACAATTGCGTGTCCTGCTACTCGCTGCTGTTCACCGGGGCCCAGCCCTTTGCATACGACCTCACGGAGCTCGGCCACTACTACAGAGGCTATGAGAACGTGATGGAGCACTGGCACAAGGTGCTGCCGCCCGGCGTCTTGATCGACGTTCAGTACGAGGACCTCGTCGACGATCTCGAGGGTCTCTCACGCCGCGTGCTCGCCCATTGCGGTCTGGACTGGGAGGACGCATGCCTGGATTTCCACCGAACCGAGCGTACCGTGCGTACGGCAAGCCTGATGCAGGTCCGTGAACCCATCTACCGCCGTTCGATCGGAAGCTGGCGGCGTTACGAGAAGCATCTCGGGCCGCTGTGCGCGGCGCTCGGCCTCGACCATCCGCCACCGGCGGAAGCGAACTGACCGCCGGCAAATAACCGGGTGCTGTTGCCCAGGGATCGGTGACAGGCGCGGCACCCGGCTATCCGGCCGCGCGGCGGTGCGGCTCACATATTGTGCTCCAGGCCCTTTAAGAAATTATCTTCGTCATATGCAGGCGTGTCGGTTGAACTACGCAATTTCGTAAGCATGCCATATACAATCAGAAGTTGATCGTCTTGGCATCCAGCCGCGCACCGCACGAGCCCTGTTCGCAGATCGGTCAGACCCGTCTGGCGGATCGGAAATCCGCTTCGGCACGTCCGCGGAGCCGTGAAGCGAACGTCAGATCCAAAGCCATACTAGAATCTTGATTTTGCTGGGGTCCTTCGACACTGACGTCCGTCACGGACGCGCGGCGAACTGATACGAAACGTCAGAGTTGGACACCGGCCCGTGTTGCCGTCGCACGCTGCCGCAGCGCTTCGGTCATTTCCGTTCATGTTGGCGGCCGCGCCATGTTGTACCGCAACGGCCGGGCCCGCCGCGCTGCTTGGCAAACAGCCGCGCCACAACTATAGATGTCATACTGATTTTATATCTGCAGACGATTGCGTTTCCCGTTCGAATTTCGGCCAGCCGCGGTGCGCGGCGGCGAGGTCATGGTGCGGAGAGGATTGCGATGGCGAGCTGGATCGAACTCCTGGAGGCGGTCGATCGCGGAGCGCAGGGAGACCCCCGTCTGTTCGCCGCGTCCCCGCTCCCAGCCCGTGCCAGAGCCGCGCCGTCCCCGACTGACGAAGACCGCGCTGCGGCAGGCCGGCTGCACATTCAGTGCGCCTCGCGGATCGTGACCCAGCGCCTGCCCTATGCCGATGGCGAAGAGGTCGCAGCACTCACCAGCGTCTATCAGCTGTTCATGGAAGCCAGGACCATCTTCGATGCGCATCCGCAATGCGGCCTGCTCAACGACCTCGTCTGGCACGTTCTCAATACCCGGGTGCGGCCGTTCACGGCCAAGTGGCACCGCCTGAGCGAGCGCGGCGTGTTGGCGGCGCTGGACGCGACCGACGTGTTCCGCGACGAGCTTGCGCGATTGCAGCCGATGCTGGCGCGCCTGGATGCCCTGCTGGTCGCTATTCGCGACGGCACGCCATACGCGGCCCCCGGCGCCGATCCGGCCAGCAGCAACGAAGCCGATACCGCCGCGGAGATGGCGGTCAGCCTGCCATGGGGAATCGACGAGAAGCTCGGCGGCCTGGACGCGCGAACGGCGGCAGAGATCAACCGCCGGGAACGCGATGCCATCGCACTGCGGCGCAGCCTCTATGCCGACCGCCTTCGTGCAGACGAACGAACGACCGCGCAGGATGACTGGACCGCACGTCCGCACGCTGCGGCGCTGGCGATTTCCGGCGGCGGCATCCGTTCCGCGACCTTTGCGCTCGGCGTCCTCGTCGCCCTCGCCCGCCGTAATCTTCTGTTCCAGTTCGATTATCTCTCGACCGTCTCGGGCGGCGGCTATATCGGCTCGTTCCTGACGACGTTCTTGAGCGGGCCGGCGCCGGCAGGTGCGTCCCTCGGGCTGATGCGCAGCGATCTTCCGTTTCAGCGCGAGGATGGCGAGGCCGCGGCGCTGCGCCATGTCCGCCATCACAGCAAATATCTGGCGACCGGCGGGCTGGCGGAGCGGCTGCGGATGGCGTTTGCGCAGGTCTACGGCATGGCGATGAATGGTCTCGGCATCGTCTATCTCGCGACCATCGCCGCGCTGGTGGAATACCTCCTCAGGCTCGTTCTTCCGGCAGAGTCCTTCTGGCCGGTTCCCCTGCTGGTGGCCGGCGCGGCGCTGCTCGCGACGCCCTTCGTGCTGCCCCCGCTGTCACGCCGTCGGACTCACCGCGGTGCGGCGGATGGATTGCTGCTCGCACTCTGCATCATTCCCGTTGCGCTGCTGGCCTGGCAGGGGCTCGGCTGGCTCCACGCCAACGTCGAGTGGCAGCCGCTCTACCTGTTGATCCCGCTGGTTCCGCTGCTCGCCTCTGCGCTGCTCGCGCTGGCTGGCCACCTGGCTCTCCCGCTCCGGATCCCGCTGATGGTGGCATCATCAGTTGCGGTGCCGCTGATGTTCATCGGCACCGAACTCATCATCTACCATCATATCGGGAGCGAGAGCGTGCTGCCGGTGCTCGGGTCGACCAGCAACGTCTTCGTCGCAATGGTGCTGGCCGGCGTCGGTTTCTGGCTGCTCTGCGACCTCTTCGACATCAACTTCACGGCGCCGCACCGCCACTACAAGAAGAAGCTCGGCGAGGCCTATCTCGTGCAGCCCGCCCCTGCAGAGCCGCTGGGACCGCTGCGGGAGAACGTGTCCGTCGCTCTTTCCGCCTGCAACGACGCCGGACGCGGTCCCTATCATCTGGTCAATTGTGCGTTGAATGTCCCAGCCTCGAAGCAGGCCAGGATGCAAGGCCGCCTGACGGATTTCTTCCTGTTCAGCCGCGCCTTCTGCGGCAGCCCCCTGACCGGCTATCAGCCGACGCAGGCGTGGGAGCGCCTCGATGGCGATCTCGACCTCGGCACCGCGATGGCGATCTCCGGCGCCGCGGCAGCGCCACAGATGGGCACCGGAACGATCAGGAGCCTGAGCTTCTGGCTGGCCCTGTTCAACATCCGCCTCGGCTACTGGATCAAAAACCCGGGTCACGCGCGCGCCGCTGACGCCGGTCCGCCCGGGCTCTCATACCTTCTGCAGGAAATGTGCGGGCTCGCCGACGAGAGCCGGCCTCACGTCAACGTCTCCGACGGCGGCCACATCGAGAATCTCGGCGTCTATGAGTTGCTGCGGCGGCGCTGCAAATACATCGTCGCCATCGACGGCGAGCAGGATGCTCATATGACCTTCCAGGGTCTCACCACACTGCAGCGCCTTGCCGCCATCGATCTCGGCATCACCATCGACATCGGGCTGGACTCGCTCCGCCTGAGCAAGACGAGCGGGCTCAGCCACTCGCATTTCGCCTTCTGTCGGATCCGCTATCCGCGCACGACCCGCGATGACGGCGAGAGCCATGGCTACCTGATCTATCTGAAGCTGTCGCTGACCGGCAATGAGGGGGAGTTCATCCGTCGCTACCGGCTGGATGAGCCGAACTTCCCACACCACTCCACGGCCAACCAATTCTTCACCGAGGCCCAGTTCGAGGCCTATCGCAGTCTCGGCGAGCATGTCGGTGACAAGCTGTTCCTGCCCGCCATCGTCGGACCGGACATGTCCCAGCGCGCCGCCGACGTCCAGGTCGAGGAGTGGTTTCTCGCCATCGGGAAGAACATGCTCTCCCCGCTCCGGTAACCCGATCGCCCGGCGTTGCCGGTGGATCGACGATCAGGCGGACCCGCCGGACAGCGCCTCTGCCGCCCTGCCATCCGGATTGTGGTGAAAGCCCAGTGGGCGCTTGACCTGCGCTCCAAGGCTTGGTTTGACCCGATTGCGTCCGGTCGGGAGAGCCCGGCCGGGTGCAGTCCCGCCTCAACCGTGGAAGATCCCTGATC
>JBARNF010001145.1:0-2207 GCA_049802835.1 Bradyrhizobium sp. | reverse complement strand
CCCCAGCCCTCCCCCACAAGGGGGGAGGGAGCGGAGTCGGGTGTTCGGCGCGACTTGTTCTTCGTCACGCCTAACAGAGCAACGCCGACCCCGCGGCCTCCGTATCCTCGATGATCGGCCGAACGCTCCCGGCGCGCTTCGTCATCGCGACCGCATGCTTGCGTAACACATAAGTTTATGCTTATGTGTCGGCATGATCGAGAGTGACATCTTCAAGGCCCTGGCCGATCCGACGCGATGCCAGATCTTCGAGAAGCTGGCGTCCGGCAGAATGAATGCCAGCGCTCTTCGCGAGGGTATGACGATCAGCCAACCGGCGATGTCCCAGCACCTCTCGGTTCTGCGCAATGCGGGACTGGTGCGGGAAGAACGGCAGGGCCGTTTTGTCAATTACGAGGTCGATCCGGATGGCTTGGCGCTGATCGCCCGCTGGCTGGCGAAGTATCGTGCCTACTGGCCGTCACGGGTCGATGCCTTGAAAGCCTTGCTGAAGGACATGGACCAATGAGCGATACCGAGGCTGAACAGCAGACCAAGGATCTGGTGCTCGACTACGACCTCGACGCGCCGCCGGAAAAGGTCTGGCGGGCGATCAGCATTCCCGCACTGCGTGAGAATTGGCTGCCTTCAGGAGAATTGGCCGATGCCGCGCCGATCTCGTCGACGCCCGGCGAAGAAGTTCGCTACAGAATGCGCGACGACGAACCGCCGTTCCTGGAGAGCATCGTAACGTTCCAGGTCATGCCCAATGCTGCAGGCGGCACCCGGCTCAGAATCATTCACGGACCGGTCGCCACAAAGCTGATGCGGCGTTCGCCGCCGGCGGCGAACAGCAACTGGCGCAGCCTGATGCGCGCGGCTTGACGCTCTAATTCATCAACAATTCACTGAAACCGGGAGTTCGCGCATGCGCGAAGCGATGCAACTCGTCCCTATGGTCATCGAGCAATCCAGCCGGGGAGAACGATCCTTCGATATCTATTCCCGGCTGCTGCGCGAGCGGATCGTGTTCTTGAACGGTGAGGTCAACGACACGCTGTCCGCCCTGGTCTGCGCCCAGCTGCTTTTTCTCGAGGCCGAGAACCCAAAGCGGCCGATCCACCTCTACATCAACTCGCCTGGCGGCGTGATTACCAGCGGCCTCGCGATGTACGACACCATGCAATATATCCAGGCGCCGGTGCACACGCTGTGCATGGGAACGGCGCGTTCAATGGGGTCGTTTCTTCTCATGGCGGGGGAGCCGGGCGAGCGTACGGCGCTGCCCAATGCGAGCCTTCACGTTCATCAGCCGCTCGGTGGTGTTCAGGGCCAGGCGTCCGACATTCTGATCCATGCCAGGGAGATGGAGCAGACCAAGCGCCGCGTCATCAGGCTTTACGCCGAGCATTGCGGACGCACCTATGAGGAGGTCGAGCGCACGCTCGATCGCGATCACTTCATGACCTCGGACGAAGCCTTGCAGTGGGGTTTGATCGACCGCGTCGTCAAGCAAAGAGAGACGGGCGATTAGCGCCAACGTGCCGCAATGCAAACGGGGCCGCGCCATCGCGCAGCCCCGTCGCGTTGTTGTTGATCCGGGCATTTCGGGACGACCGCGTCGGCAGTCGAACGATGGTGCGCAATTGCGCGCCTGTGGTCTGGTCCTTCGACCATCCCGAAAATGACAGCCGTCGTTCAGCCCGCGGCGCCCTTGTCCTCGAGGATCGGGCCGAACAGCTCCCAGCGCTCGCCGTTGAACTTCATCATCTGCAGCTGCTTGTTGACGCGATAGTCGGTCGGCGAGGTGTTGATCTTCATGCCCGGCAGCGACAGGTCACCGACGACGTCCTTCAGCGACGCCGCCTGCTTCATGACGTTCTCGCGCGTCAGATTGTCGCCGCACATCTGCAGCACCGTCACCAGGAGCTGTGCGTTCCCGTAGCCATAGACGTTGAAATTGGAGTTCTTGTCGCCGTCCGGATAGTACTTGGCCATGAAATCCAGATAGCGCTTCATGCCCGGATCGTCCTTCCAGGTCGGATCGAGCGGGTCCTTGCCGTAGTTGACCGAGATCACGCCCTTGGAGGCCTCGAGGCCGGCCGGTTGCATCACAGCGCCGACAGAGGTGGCGTTGATGTCCACGATATGCACCGGCTTCCAGTCGAGCTCGTGCAGCTTCTTGATCGCCTGCGCGGCCTGTTTCGGCGTCGCCGCGGAGAACAGGA
>JBARNF010001144.1:0-6965 GCA_049802835.1 Bradyrhizobium sp. | reverse complement strand
CCATCACGACGCCGGCTTCGACCGCGCCGAGGCCGGAGCCGCCGTGCTCCTCCGGCACCAGCAAGCCTGCAAAGCCCATTTCGGCAAAGGTAGCCCACAGCTCGCGCGAGAAGCCGGTCGCGTCGCGCGAGTCGCGCAGCTTGCGCAGATGTGACACCGGCGCGTGATCTGAGATCAGGCCGCGCGCGCTGTCGCGGAGCATGGATTGTTCTTCGGTGAGGAGGAGAGGCATCGATATGTCCCCGTGAATATCTTCGTTGAATGCGAACTCTCTCAACTCGTCATGCCCGGGCTTGCCCCGCCGGCGCGGCCGAAGCCGCTTCGGCGCGGCGAAGGCCCGGGCATCCACGTCTTTCTTTGTGCGGAGGGACGTGGATGGCCGGGTCAAGCCCGGCCATGACGGCGAGAGTGGTGAACTACGCCCCCGGCAGATCAAGGATGCGCTTGGCGACGATGCCGAGCATCACCTCGGACGTGCCGCCTTCGATCGAGTTGGCCTTGGTGCGCAGCCAGGCACGCGGCCGCGCGCCTTCGCCGGAGCGGGTGCTCTCCCATTCCAGCGCATCGATGCCGCCTGATGACATCAGCAGCTCGTGACGGCGCTTGTTGAGCTCGGTGCCGTAATATTTCATCGCCGAGGAGAACGCCGGATGGCCCTGGCCGGCCTTGGCGAGATCCACCATGCGCTCGGCGGCGGCGGCCAGCGCGGCCTCGTCGACGTCGAAGGTCGCAATGTCGGCGCGCAGCAGCGCATCGTCGAGCCGGCCTTGGCCGTCGCTGCCGACCGAATCCGCCGCGACCTGACCGAGCGGACGGCTGCCGCCGCGCTCGCCCATGCCGGAGATCATCGCACGCTCGTGCTGCAGCAGATACTTGGCGACATCCCAGCCGCGGTTGACGGTGCCCAGCACGTTGGCCTTGGGCACGCGGACGTTGTCGAAGAAGGTCTCGCAGAACGGCGAGCGGCCGGAGATCAGCAGGATCGGCTTGGTCGACACCCCCTGCGAGGTCATGTCGAACAAGATGAAGCTGATGCCATCATGCTTCTTTGCGGCAGGATCGGTGCGCACCAGGCAGAAGATCCAGTCGGCGTAGTTGGCGTAGGAGGTCCAGATCTTCTGGCCGTTGATGATGTAGTCGTCGCCGTCGCTTTCCGCGCGGGTCTGCAGCGAGGCCAAATCAGAGCCGGCGTTCGGCTCGGAATAGCCCTGGCACCAGCGGATCAGGCCTGCGGTGATCTTGGGCAGGTGCTCGCGCTTCTGTGCGTCGGTGCCGTATTTCAGCAGCGCCGGTCCGAGCATCGAGATGCCGAACGAGGTGATCGGTGCGCGGGCGCCGACGGCGGCCATCTCCTGGCGTACGATCTTGGCCTCCTCGCCGTCGAGCCCGCCGCCGCCATATTCTCTCGGCCAATGCGGTACGGTCCAGCCCTTGTCGCGCATGCGCTCGAACCAGATGCGCTGCGGCTCGGAGGAGAATGTCGCATTGCGGCCGCCCCAGAAGGTGTCCTCCTCGGAGGTCATCGGCCGGCGCATCTCTGGCGGACAATTGGCCTCCAGCCAGGCGCGCGTTTCACGGCGAAATATGTCGAGATCGGCCATGCCAAGTCCTCACGCGTTTCCATGATTGCTGTCGTTGCAGAGACCTAACCTCAGCCAATCCTGGAATTCAACATCGTTGTCGCCGTGCGAGGCAGCCGGCCTCGCCTCGGGCCGCGTTCTGTGGTCATGATGCCGCCGCCTGAAATATGAGGAAACGACCATGCGCCTGAAACTTCTTTCGCCTGGCGAAATGAGCGCCGACCAGCGCCAGACCTATGACGAGTCGATCGCCAGCAAGCGCGGCTCGCCGCCGCCGCCGATGATGGCATGGCTCAACAGCCCGGAGATGGCGCGGCACGCGACGCGGCTCGGCGCCTTCCTGCGCTACGACACGATGTTTCCCGCTGCGCTGTCGGAGATCGCGATCCTGGTGACGGCGCGGCACTGGACCGCGCATTACGAATGGTATGCGCACAAGCGCCTCGGGCTAGCCGGCGGGCTCGACATCAAGATCATCGACGCCATCCGCGACCGCCGCACGCCGGAGTTTTCCGATCCCAGGGCGAAGACAATCTACGATGTCGCGAAGTCGCTGCACGAGGGCCACGGCCTGACCGACGCACTCTACAAAGAAGCGATCGCGCTGCTCGGCGAACGCGGCCTGGTCGAGATCATCGGCCTGTGCGGCTACTACACGATGGTGTCGATGACGCTGAACGCGTTCGAGTTCGACCTGCCGGAGGGCGAGGTGGCGGAGTTGAAGTGAAAGTGAGGCTCACATTTCTCGCAGCTAGCGCAGTGCTCACCTCGCCCCGCTTGCGGGGAGAGGTCGGATTGCATCGAAGATGCAATCCGGGTGAGGGGGTACAGGTCTCACCACTCGCACTGCCCGTGCGTCTGCCCCTCACCCCAACCCTCTCCCCGTAAGAACGGGGCGAGGGAGCGCACCTTTGACCGCAGAGACAGCCAGCATCCAGCTTGCAATGATGCGTGTTCAACCTGCCTCACGTGGGGAGAGGATGCACCGAACTGCGCCGCACGAGCTGCGCGCCTTTATCCCCGCTCCGGCGCATCCACCGCCGCGAGCCGCGCGTCACGCCGCCTCGACGACCACACCAGCGCCAGCACGCACAAGCCCAGCAGCACCGGCGGGAAGACGACGAGATTGACCGCCGACCAGCCGAAATTGGCGAGCAACTGTCCGGATGAGAACGAGCCCAGCGCCATCAGGCCGAAGATCAGGAAATCGTTGAACGCCTGGACCTTGTTGCGCTCGGCGGCCGTATGCGTTTCCAGCACCAGGGCCGAGGCGCCGACGAAGCCGAAATTCCAGCCGACGCCGAGCATGACCAGCGTGGCCCAGAAGTGCATCGCGGTCAGGCCGGACAGGCCGATGACAGCGGCGGCTGCTTCGAACGCCAGGCCGATCGCCACGATTGCCGGCGCGCCGAACCGCGCAATCAGCGAGCCCGTGAAGAAGCTCGGGCCGTACATCGCGACGATGTGCCATTGCAGGCCGAAATTGGAATCCGACACGGTGAGGCCGCACATCTGCATCGCCAGCGGCGCCGAGGTCATCACCAGGTTCATCACCGGATAGGCGATGGTGCCGCACAGCGCGGCCGCGATAAAACGCGGCTGGCGCACGATCTCCCTGAGCGGGCGGCCACCATGCAGATCGGCCGCTGCGGGCTTCGGCAGATCGACGCCCGCCACGATGCCCAATGCGACCAGCGCGACTGCCGCCTGCACCAGATAACTGAAGGCGAACAGATAAGGCTGCCAGACGTCCATGGTCCATTGCACGAGCTGCGGACCGAGCAGGCCGGCGAAGATGCCGCCGGCCATCACCCATGACACCGCCTTGGGACGGAACGCGGCGCTGGCGCCATCGGCCGCCGCGAAACGGTAGGATTGTGCGACCGCGCCATAGAGGCCACCGAGGAAGGTCGCAAGACAGAACAGCGCGAACGAGCCGCGCAGGATGGCGACGCAGCCGAGCAGGCCGGTGACGAAGCCGCAGCCGGTGCCGATGAGAAACGCGACACGGCGGCCGTAACGGCGCGAGATGGCGCCGGTCGGCAAGGTGCCGGCCGCGAGCCCGACGACGTACATCGAGATCGGAACGGTCGCGAGACCGATGTTCGGCGCGATGGTGACGCCGACGATCGCGCCGGTGGCGAAAATCACCGCCGAATTGGCGCCGGTCAGCGCCTGCGCGGCGGCGAGCCGTGCCACGTTGCGACGGGCGCGTGCATCGTCGGAGCTGTCTTCGGTCACGGTCAGGTCGATCATCGCGATGTCCGGATGCGCGGGCGCGCCCCTTTTGTAATGGCTGCACTATTGCGGGATGGCCGGCGACAAGGCAACCGGCCCGAACGGGCGCAAGCCATGCACCACAAGCCATGCACCACAAGCATGCACCAACGGAGTTGCGGACATAGGCGTGATTCGACAGGCCCGTCCGGCCCGGCTAATCCGGTCGGCGATAGTCTCGCCTCAACGGCGCCCGCGGAGCTTGAGCCATGTCAATCGGCGATTCGGTCAACGATCGTCCCACCATCGCGGCGCCCGATGACGACCCCTATCTCTGGCTCGAGGATATCGAGGGCGACCGCGCGCTGGCCTATGTCGAGGCGCAGAACCGGCGCACGCTCGCCGCATTCGGCGATGCGGCATTCGAACGGGATCGCGATGCGCTGGCCGCGATCTTCGACCGGCCCGACAACATCGCCTTCGTCAGCCGCCGCGGCGGCCTGCTCTACAATCTCTGGAAGGATGCCGCGCATCCGCACGGGCTGTGGCGGCGCACGAGCTTGGAGGAATTTCGCAAATCCCAACCGCAATGGGATGACCTGCTCGACCTCGACAAGCTGTCGGCTGACGAAGGCGAGGACTGGGCGCTGAACGGGGTGGCGAGCCTGCCGCCAGCGCACGACCGCGCGATCCTCAGCCTCTCGCGCGGCGGCAGCGACGCCGTGGTGCTGCGCGAATTCGACCTGACGACGAAGCGCTTCGTGGCCGACGGCTTCACGCTGCCCGAGGCCAAGGGCAGCGTCGACTGGCTCGATGCCGAGACGCTGCTGCTGTCGAGCGCATTCGGCGAAGGCATGGCGACATCATCCGGCTATGCGCGCTCGGTGCGGCGGTGGCGACGCGGCCAGCCGGTCGAGGCGGCGGAGGTGATCTTCGCGGCCGAGAGCAGCCAGTCGGTATGGGTGCGGGTCTCGGTCGACCGCAGCGTGACGCCGGCGCGTGTGTGGTTCTCGGAGGGGCTCGACTTCTTCAACCATCATCTGTGGCTGGGCGACGCCGCCGGCGCGCGCACGAAGCTCGAGCTGCCGACCGACTGCTGGCCGACGCCGCATGGCGACTGGATGGCGATCAAGCTGCGGCAGCCCTGGACGATCGGCGAGGTGACCTATCCTGCGGACGTCGTGCTGGGCATACGGCTGTCGGCGTTCCTCGCCGGCGGGCGCGATTTCCTCCGCGTGTTCGAGCCCGGCCCGCGCCGCGCGCTGCAGGCGCTGTATTGGGCAGGCGGCCGGCTGGTGCTGTCGATCCTCGACGAGCTCAGGCCGCAGTTCGAGGTCTGGACCCCGTCGCCGCAGGGCTGGAGCAGCAGCCGGCTGCCCGGATTGCCAGAGATTGCGACGGTCGATGTCTGGCCGCTCGATACCGACGAGGCGGACAGCAATGGCGACCTGCTCGCCCAAATCCAGGATCCGCTGACGCCACTCGCGCTGCAGCTGATCGAGGGCTTCGCAGCGCCAACCGTGCTGAAGCAGGCGCCGCGCACCTTCACCGCCGAAGGGTTCGCGGTCACCCGGCACGAGGCGATCTCGGTGGATGGCGCGCGCATCCCCTACACCCAGACCGGGCCGGCCCATCTCACCGGCGATGCGCCGGTGTACATGAGCGCCTATGGCGGCTTCGGCCATACGGTGCGCCCCAGCTACAATTCAGCGCTCGGCAAGCTGTGGCTGGAGCGCGGCGGCACCATCGTCGAGGCCAATATCCGCGGCGGCGGCGAGTTCGGCACCGCGTGGCACGACGCGGGGCGCTATGCCGGCAAGCGGCTCGCGCATGATGATTTCGCCGCTGTCGCGGCCGATCTGGTCAGCCGCGGCGTCACCAGGCCGAAGCGCATCGCCGCCCAGGGCGGCTCCAATGGCGGCATCCTGATCACCAACATGCTGGTGCGCTATCCCGAGCGTTTCGGCGCGCTGTTCTGCACCATCCCGCTGATCGACATGCGTCGCTATACCAAGCTGCTCGCCGGCGCGAGCTGGATCGCCGAATATGGCGATCCCGACAAGGACGAGGAGTGGGGCTGGCTTTCGACCTACTCGGCCTATCACACGGCGAAGCCCGGACGGGCCTATCCGCCGATCCTGATCGCGACGACACGGCGCGACGATCGCGTGCATCCGGGACACGCGCGCAAGATGACCGCGAAGCTGCAGGCGATGGGCTACGACGCCTGCCTCTACGAGCCCGCCGCAGGCGGTCATGGCTACGGCACCGACAATCGCGAGCGCGCCGGCTTCATCACGCTGGGCACGCGCTTCCTGGCGCGGCATGTCGGGCTGGAGATGGAGTGAGCGACTGCACTCCGTCGCGGAGCGTTCTGCCGCCGACATCCACCGCTGTCGTCCCGGCGAACGCCGGGACCCATAACCACAGGGTCAAGTTGTGACGCGAGATCGGCGTGACGTCTTTCGTCGCGCCAAACTCCTGCTGCGGAGTATGGATCCCGGCTCAAGGCCGGGACGACAGCGGGGCTTGTCGAGGCGCCGGCGGCCTCAGGCCCCCCGCCCGAACACCAGGATCATGTTGTTGGCGGGCATCTCGACCGTCTCGCGCAAGCGAAGGCCGTTGCGCGCCGCCAGCGCTTCGAGATCGGCGATGTCGCGCACGCCCCAGTCCGGATTGCCCTCGCGCAGGGACGTGTCGAACACCGCATTGCTGAGCGCGCTGTGCCTGCCGTCGCGCTTGAACGGGCCGTACAGCACGAGCAGGCCGTCGGCAGCCAGGATTTGCGCAGCGCCGGCCAACAATCCCTCCGCCACCGACCACGGCGCAATGTGGATCACATTGGCACAGAAGATCGCGCTGAGCTGCGAAGGCCCGCCGGCGGCGCGAAACGCGGCGACCCAGCCGGGATCGGCAAGGTCGATGCGCTGAGCCTCGCGGAGGTTGGGCAGGGCGGCATACGCGCGCCAGGCTGCAATGCTGGTGAGATGGTTGTCGTTGAGGTCGCTCGGCCACCAGGTGAGATCTGGCCGTTGGGCGGCGAAATGCACGACGTGCTGGCCGGTGCCGCTGCCGGCCTCCAGCACCTCGCCCGAGCGGCCCGCGAGCAGCCGCGCCAGCACCGCCCAGATCGGCTGATGGTTGCGGTGGAAGGCGGCCGCGTCGAGC
>JBARNF010001143.1:0-2305 GCA_049802835.1 Bradyrhizobium sp. | reverse complement strand
AGCCAGAGCACATAGGCCCATGCCAGCGCGACCATGATCGCGACCGCGCCACCCACGATCCAGCGATCGCGCCGCAGCACGGCTTCGAAGGCGCTGCCGGTCATCTGCGAGGTGGGGCGCCGGCTTGGCCGCGACGTCGCATCAGGCCTGATTGGACCAGCTGATCGACGCGTACAGGCCGTTCCTGCCGGAATTGTCCCAGCGCATGCCGTGATCGTTGTAGGTGTTGCCCGCGGCGCCGACGGCCAGCGCCATCCTGTCCGGGCTGACGGGATGGCCGATGTTCACCCACATCTCTCCGCTCGGATGCATGGTCGGCAGCGGATCGACGGACATGTGCAGAATGTCAGCGATATCGGCGGACCGCGTCTTGCCGTTGATCCGGAAGGTGATGGCGACCTTGCGCACGCCGAGATTGGTGCTGATCAGCGGCGTGAACGCAGCCATCGGGCCGCCGGCGGCGCCGGTGAAGATCGCGGCCATCGCCTCGGTCTGCTGGTCATCAGCGCGCTGATCGACATAGGCGGCGATCGACCAGTCTCCATCCGCCATCACGCCGGGCGCATGGAGCATCACCGCCGCGTTGAGGCCGTCGAGCGTGACATCGCCATAGCGGCCGGTTTCGATATGGAACAGCAGCGGCACATCGCAAAACCCCTCAGTCGGTTGCGCGGTCAGGGGAGGGGCGGCCGACATAAGGCACGGACACAGCAGGCTGCAACTGCAATTCTCGAAATAGTCACCGGACAGGTGCCATGCGACTGGGTCTGCCATCGCTGTCTCCCGCTAGGCCAACCGACAAATTGCTTTCGAACGCGCGATCTGCAGCTGAAAGCTACGCCGCATGGGGACGTGCCGCAAGCCGATAAATGACTCGTCTCTGCGTCAGCGCCGCGACTGCGCCTCGCGCCGATCCGCTCGTCTGGAATCCGTATCATCGCCCGAAGGGCCGGCCAACAGGCTGCCTCCGACTACGATCGATCGCAGGCTCGGTAGTTATGGACCCCGGACTAGCCCCCCGTCACGCTCATGTGTCGGCTGACGCTGGGGCGGTTGTGGCGGCGGTCGATGATGAAGTCGTGGCCCTTCGGCTTGAGGCCGATGGCGCGGTCGATCGCGGCGCTCAGCTCCTCGTCGCTGGCCGAGGCCCGTAACGGCTTGCGCAGGTCGGAGGCGTCCTCGTGGCCGAGGCAGGTGTGCAGGGTTCCGGTGCAGGTGACGCGGACGCGATTGCAGCTCTCGCAGAAATTATGCGTCATCGGCGTGATGAAGCCGATCGTGCCACCGGTCTCGGCGACGCGGACGTAGCGGGCAGGGCCGCCGGTGGTCTCGTCCAAGTCCGTCATCGTGTAGTTCTGCGCGAGGCGGGCGCGGAGCAGCGACAGCGGCAGATACTGGTCGATGCGGCCCTCGCCGATCTCGCCCATCGGCATCACCTCGATCAGGGTGAGCGCCATGCCCTTGCCATGCGCCCAGTTGATCAGCGCGGGGATCTCGTCCTCGTTCATGTTCTTGAGCGCGACCGCGTTGATCTTTACAGCCAGCCCGGCGGCGCGCGCCGCCTCGATGCCGGCCAGCACACGGTCGAGATCGCCCCAGCGGGTGATGGCGCGGAATTTTTGCGGATCGAGCGTGTCGAGCGAGACGTTGATGCGGCGGACGCCGCAATCGGCGAGCTCGGCGGCATATTTGGCGAGCTGCGTCGCGTTGGTGGTCATCGTCAGCTCTCCGAGCGCGCCGCTGGCAAGATGTCGCGACAGCGAGCGCACCAGGCTCATGACGTTGCGTCGGACCAGCGGCTCACCGCCGGTCAGCCGCAGCTTCTTGACGCCCTTGTGGATGAAGGCCGAGCATAGCCGGTCGAGCTCTTCGAGCGTCAGGAGGTCGGCCTTCGGCAGGAAGGTCATGTCCTCCGACATGCAGTAGAAGCAGCGCAGGTCGCAGCGATCGGTGACCGAGACGCGCAGATAGCTGATGCGCCGCCCGAAGGGGTCGGTCATGGGACGCGTCAGGGCGGTGTCACTCAACGTCTCAGCGGTCATGAAGGGCCTTGCGGTGGCAGCATTGCCACGAGATGACCGCGCGCGGCGCGGCCGAACGTCATCACTACCAAGGCAATCTAATCACGATCGCGGCGCCTCACAATCGCTGACGCCGGGGCTTCGATGCTGCGGTGCAGCTTCGCTGATGCGAGATTTGTCCGCTATTGACGCGCGGCGGCAGGCGGGGGCGCCGGGAAGGCGGAACCGGTCGTGGCGGGCGCCGCGGCCGGCGCTGCGGCGGCCTTGGGGGTCTTCGGCTTCTT
>JBARNF010001142.1:0-9420 GCA_049802835.1 Bradyrhizobium sp. | reverse complement strand
CCGTTCGTCTACACCCCGCAGTTCGAAGGCCTGTCCGCCGACAGCGATGTCATGACCACGGGCGAGACCGCCGGCGACTTGATGGCGCCGGCGCTGCAGTGGCTCTCTGAGGTCAAACGTGCCCGGCGCTTCTTCCTGTGCGGCAACGACTACATCTGGCCGCGCTCCTCGCTGCAGATCGCCAAGCGGCTGATCGCGCGATTCGGCGGAACCGTTACCGGCGAGCATTACGTGCCGGTGGGCGTGCATGACTTCGACGAGATGCTCGACCGCATCAAGTCAACGCGCAGCGACGTGGTGCTGCCGATCTTCCTCGGCTTCGACTGCATCGCGTTCAGCCGCGCCTTCTGCGCTGCCGGCCTCAGCCGCCACGTGCTGCGCTTCTCGCCTGCGTTTGACGAGACCATCGTGTACGGTCTCGACAGCAGCGAGACCGAGAACGTCTACGTCGCGTCCAGCTATTTCGCGTCACTGCGGTCGCGCAACAACGGCGCGTTCCTCGAGCGCTACTACACGGCATTCGGCGACAATCCGCCGCCGCCGAACAGTTATGGCGAGTCCTGCTACGAAGGGATTCATGCCCTGGCCGCGCTCATCGAGCGCGCCGAGAGCTTCGATGCGCGCGCGCTGAAGCGCTTCTATCGGCGCACGCTGCAGGGACGGACGGCCCGCGGCATCGAGGCGCAGCCGGTGGTCGGCGGGCGGCACCCCGTCTACCTCGCCGAGCTCGACGGCTACGACTTCGCGGTCGTCGGATCGCCGCGCTAGAGCGGTCGCGCGCCAAAAATCACTTGCCTTTTCAACTATTGATATTTTAAACTAATCGCGGATCGTGCAACACATCAGCAACCCATGGGGACCCTTATGACTCTTTCCCGCCGTCGTTTCCTGCAACGCTCGGCCATCGCGACCTCGACGTTGATCGCGGCACCTGCCGTGCTCCGCTCGGGTGCGCTCGCGGCCGAGAACCCGATCACGGTCGGCAGCCTGCACGACCAGTCCGGCCCCATCGGTACTTCCGGTACGCCGATGGTCTATGCGCTGCAGCTTGCCGTCGACGAGATCAATGCCGCCGGCGGCCTGCTCGGACGGCCGCTGAAGATGATCCATTACGACACCCAGTCCAACATCCAGCTCTACTCGCAATATGCCCAGCAGCTGGCGGTGAAGGACAAGGTCGACGTCGTGCATGGCGGCATCACCTCGGCCTCGCGCGAGGCGATCCGGCCGACCTTCGATCGCTTCAAGGTGCTGTATTTCTACAATACGCTGTACGAAGGCGGGGTCTGCGACCGCAACACCTTCTGCACCGGCACGACGCCGGCGCAGACGGTGGAGAAGCTGGTGCCGAGCGCGATGAAGAAGTCGGGCAAGAAGGCCTATATCATCGCGGCCGACTACAATTACGGTCAGATCACCGCGAAGTGGATGACCAAATACATGAAGGACAATGGCGGCGAGATCGTCTCGACCGACTTCTTCCCGCTCGATGTCACCAATTTCGGCTCCACCATTTCGAAGATCCAGGCGGCGAAGCCCGACCTCATCCTCTCGGCGCTGGTCGGCGGCAACCATACTGCTTTCTACCGGCAGTGGACCGCGGCCGGCATGAAGGGGAAGATCCCGATCGCCTCGACCACCTTCGGCCTGGTCAACGAGCCGTCGACGCTCGACGCGGCCGAAAGCGACGCCGTGATCGGCGCCTACGGCTATTTCGAGGAGCTCACCACGCCGGCCTCCAAGAGCTTCGTCGAGAAGATCAAGAAGGCCCATCCCGATACGCCTTACATCAGCGAGCTCGCCGCGTGCACCTATGAGGGCGTGATGCTCTGGGCCGCCGGCGTCAAGAAGGCGGCCAGCATCGACCGCATGAAGGTGATCGAGGCGCTGGAAAGCGGCCTCGACTTCGACGGCCCCAGCGGCAAGGTCTCGCTGGACAAGCAGACCCATCACACCGTCCGCAACGCCTTCCTCGCCGAGGTGAAGGATCGCAAATGGTCGGTGCTGGAAACCTATACCGACGCCAAGCCGGCCGATACCGCAAGCGTATGCGACCTCGTCAAGAACCCCAACGACACCAAGCAGTACATCATCAATCTCTGATGCAATGCGGGCCCCGGTTCACGGGGCCCGCATCCACTGAAAGGCCGGAAAGACCCCGCATGGCGATCTACGTCATTCTCGCGCTCGACGTTCTCAACGGAATCTCCTCGCTGTTCCTGTTGTGCCTTGGGCTCGCGATCATCTTCGGCATGATGAAGATCATCAATCTCGCCCATGGCGAGTTCATCATGCTCGGGGCCTACGCCACCGTGATCTCGGCGAATGCCGGGGTGAACATCTGGATCGCGATGCTCGTCGTCGCACCCGTGTTCGTCGGCGTCGTCGGCCTGGTCATCGAACGCTGCCTGATCCGCTTTCTCTATGGGCGTCTGGTCGATTCGATGCTCGCCACCTGGGGCCTCAGCCTGCTGATCATCGGCATCATCACCACGATCTACGGCAATACCCAGCAGGGCGTGCCGACGCCGCTCGGCGGTTTCTCGATCGGATCGTATCAGTCGAGCTACTACACCTTGTTCCTGGCCTTGATGGCGGCCGTGATGATGGCCATCGTCTATGGCGTGATGCGCTACACCCGCTTTGGCCTCGTCGCCCGCGCGACGATGCAGAATCCGGCGATGGCGGCCACGCTCGGCGTCAATCCGGCGCGCGTCTACATGAGCACGTTTGCGCTCGGCGCCGCGGTCACCGGCCTGGCCGGCGGCCTGCTGGCGCCGGTCTCCGGCATCACGCCGGGCATGGGCGGCGCCTATGTCGCCAAGGCCTTCATGACGGTGGTCGGCGGCGGGTCCGCCATCCTCTCCGGCACGCTGTCGGCGGCGAGCCTGTTCGGCTCGGTCAACCAGGTCGGCGCCTATTTCACCACGCCGGTCTATGGCGAGGTCATCGTCTTCACCACCGCGATCGTGCTGATACGCTTGCTGCCGCAGGGCATCTCCGGGCGCTTCTTCAAGGGGAACCTGTGATGCCCAGGCGCACCCGTCTCGTCGCCCAGACCGTCGCGGTCATCCTTGCGATCGTCGCCATCGCGATCGTGCCTGGTGTCATCGAGCTGTTCGCGCTGATGCAGCTGACGCTGTTCGCCGCGATGGCGGTGCTGGCCCTGAGCCTCGCCTTCATCTGGGGTTTTGGTGGCATCCTGTCGTTCGGGCAGACCGCGTTCTTCGGCCTCGGCGGCTACGCCTATTCCATTGCGGCCATCAACTTCCAGGACTCGACGCCTGCGATCCTGCTCGCCATCGTGATCCCGGCGCTGTTCGCGGCGGTCCTCGGCTATTTCATCTTCTTCGGCCGCATCTCCGACGTCTATCTCGGCGTCATCACGCTGACGGTCACTCTGATCCTGTTCAACTCGGTCAACTCCACTTCGGGCGACGCCTACAAGATCGGCACCGCGCTGCTCGGTGGCTTCAACGGCATGCCGGCGGTGCCGACCTTCAACATGCCGTTCGATCCGTCGACGGTGCTGTCGCCGGAGCAGTCGTGGTGGACCACCGCGGGCGTGCTGCTGGCTGTGTTCCTGATGCTGCGCCTGCTGCTGGCGCTGCCGGCGGGGCGCATCATCGTCGCGGTGCGCGAGAACGAGGTGCGGGCGTCGCTGCTCGGCTACGACCCGCGGCTGGTGAAGTGCCTGACCTTCATCCTGGGCGGCGCGATCGCGGGTCTCGCCGGCGCGCTCTATGTCAACTGGGGCGCCTTCGTCAGTCCGACCATCTTCAGCCTGTCGCTGTCGGCGGAGATCATCATCTGGATCACGGTCGGTGGTCTCGGCACCTTGCTTGGGCCGATCGTCGGCTGCGTGCTGATCGAATACATCGTCGCCTATATCGGCTCGCAGCAGATGCTGAATTCCAATCTCGTGCTCGGAGGCGTGCTGGTCGTCTTCGTGCTGCTGCTGCCCAAGGGGCTGGTGCCGACCGCGCGCGATCTTCTGATGCGGCTGATCCCGGAGCCGAAGCCGAAGAGCAATGGTCCCTCGGTTCAATCCGCGGTGGCGCCGCATCCCGCAGGAGCCGAATGACGATGGCTGAACTTATTCCTCTGCTCAAGGCCGAGCACTTGACGATGCGGTTCGGCGGCGTCGTCGCCAACGACGACATCACCTTCACCTTGCAGGAGATGGAGCTGCGCTGCCTGATCGGTCCCAACGGCGCTGGCAAGAGCACCTTCTTCAAGACGCTGACGGGACAGCTCGTCCCGACCTCCGGCAGCATCGCGTTTCGCGGCATGCCGATCGCAGGCCTGGCGTCGCACACGATCGCGCGCATGGGCATCGGCATCAAGACGCAGGTGCCGAACGTGTTCAACGGACTGTCGGTGCGCGAGAACATCTGGATGGCGGTACGCCGCAAGGCGACCCCGCGTCAGCAGGGCCCGGCGGTCAATGCCGTGCTGGAGATGATCCGCCTGACCGACTACGCCGACAGCATCGTCGCGACCTTGTCGCACGGCCAGCGGCAATGGGTTGAGATCGGCATGGTGCTCGCCGCAGAGCCGGAGCTGATCCTGCTCGACGAGCCCGCAGCAGGGATGACCGACGAGGAGACCTTCCACACCGCTGCGATCATCCGGGAGATCAACCAGAGCCGCGCCATCGTCGTGGTCGAGCACGACATGGAGTTCATCAAGCAGATCGCCAAGCGCGTGACCGTGTTCCACCAAGGCCGCGTGCTGGTCGAGGACACCGTCGACAAGGTGCTGGCCGACCAGCGCGTGCGCGACGTCTATCTCGGCAAGAAGGTGGCGGCATGAGCACGCTTCTCGAGGTCAAGGGTCTCAAATCCGGCTATGGCCGGATCCCGATCCTGTTCGGCATCGACATGACGGTGCAGGACGGCGAGTATCTCGGCATTCTCGGCCACAATGGCATGGGCAAGACCACGGCCTTGCGCACGCTGATGGGGCATCTGCCGACCACCGAGGGTTCGGTGGTGTTCGCGGGCAAGACCATCACGCATCTGAAGCCGCATGAGCGCTCGCGGCTCGGCATCGGCCTCGTGCCGCAGGGTCGCGAGATCTTTCCGGAGCTCAGCGTCTACGAGAACCTGCGCATGGGTCTCGCCGCAGCGCCGAAGGAAGATCGCGGCGTGATCGACACCGTGCTGCAGGACTTTCCGCGGCTCGTGCGTCTGCTCGACCGCCGCGGCGGTGCGCTCTCTGGCGGCGAGCAGCAATTGCTGGCGCTGGCGCGCTGCCTGTGCACCAAGCCGAAGCTGATCCTGTTGGACGAGCCGACCGAGGGCATCCAGCCCTCGATCATCGAGGAGATCATCGAGACGCTGCAGGGCTTGAAAAAGCGCTGGAACATGTCGCTGATCGTGGTCGAGCAGAACCTCGAATTCATTACCTCATTGTCGGACCGCATCCTGCACATCCAGAAGGGACGTATCACCGAGGAACTCGATCGTGAGACCCTCCTGGCCCGGGAAGCTGCCATGGTCCCGAGCTAGACTTTACCGGCGCATTTGCGCCGGCTCATTGAACTGCACCATCTCCTGTCTCTGCCCAGCTTGTCCTCACAAGAAAGGATGACTCATGTCCATCAAACGCCCGAATGCCGAGGAAGTCGCCGATCTCGCCGCCAGCCTGCACATGAACATGACGGTCGAGGAGGCCGCCGAATATTTGTCGCTGATGGGCGGCATGTTCGATCAGTACGACATCATCGATGAGCTGCCGAACCCGCTGCCGCCGGTGAAATATCCGCGCACCCCCGGCGCCAAGCCGCCGGCGAAGGAGAACAAGTACAACGCCTGGGCGATCAAGACCGAGGTGAGGGGCGCGCCCTCCGGCAAGCTCGCCGGCCGCACCGTCGTGCTAAAGGACAATGTCGCGCTCGCCGGCGTGCCGATGATGAACGGCTCGACCACGCTCGAAGGCTTCATTCCCGCCGCCGACGCCACCATCGTCACCCGCATCCTCGATGCCGGCGGCACCATCGTCGGCAAGGCCGTGTGCGAGCACTTCTGTCTGTCCGGCGGCAGCCACACCTCCAATCCAGCGCCGGTGCACAACCCTGCGAAAATGGGCTATTCGGCCGGCGGCTCGTCCTCGGGCAGCGCGGCCCTGGTGGCGGCTGGCGAGGTCGACATGTCCATCGGCGGCGACCAGGGCGGCTCGATCCGCATCCCTGCGTCCTATTGCGGCATCTACGGCATGAAGGCCACCCATGGCCTCGTGCCTTACACCGGCGTGATGCCGATCGAGTCGACGATCGATCACACCGGTCCGATGACCAAGTCGGTCGCCGACAACGCGCTGCTGCTGGAAGTGCTGGCCGGCGCCGACGGTTTCGATCCCAGGCAATATGCGCCGAAGGTCTCGGCCTACACCGAGGCGCTCGGCAAGGGCGTCAAGGGCCTGAAGATCGGCGTGCTCAAGGAAGGCTTCAGCGCGCCGAACATGGAAGAGGGCGTGGTCGGCAAGGTCAAGGCCGGCGCGGAGCGCTTCGCCAAGATGGGCGCAAGCGTGTCGGAGGTCTCGATCCCCGAGCACATGCATGCGCTGGCGGCGTGGAATCCGATCACGCTCGAAGGCTTCCTGGTGCAGATGATGCTCGGCAACGGCATGGGCTTCAACTGGAAGGGCTTGTATGACGTTGGCCTGCTTGACGCGCATTCGGGCTGGCGCACCCGCGCCGACGACCTGTCGGTGACGTTGAAGCTGACCATGCTGGTCGGACAGTGGGGCCTCGAGCACTATCGCGGCCGCTACTACGCCAAGTCGCGCAACATCGCGATCCAGGCCAAGGCCGCCTATGACGCCATGTTCGGCTCCTACGACCTGCTGCTGATGCCGACCCTGCCGTGCGTCGCGACGCCGATCCCGGCCAAGGATGCGCCGCTCGCCGAGGTGGTGCAGCGTGCCTTCGAGATGACCGCGACGACGAGCCCGTTCGACGTCACGGGTCATCCGGCGATGACCCTGCCATGCGGCCTCTCGGACGGCCTGCCGGTCGGCCTGATGCTGATCGGCAAGGACTATGGCGAGTCCACCATCTACCAGGCGGCGAGCGCGTTCGAGGCCGACGGCGACTGGAAGACCTTCTGATGATCACCATCACCGCGGTCATCAGGGCCAAGGCGGGACACGAGGCCACGATGCGCGACGCTCTCGTCGCCGTCGCGGCCCATGTCGCGGAGCGCGAGCCGGAGACGATCGGGTTCTTCATCTCGCAGAGCGAGATGGATCCGGCTCTGTTTACGACCTATGAGCGCTTCGCCGACAAGGCCGCGATGGACCGTCACAATGGCTCCGCCGCGGTGGCGACCTTCTTCGGCATCGCCAAGCCGATCCTCGACGGCGAGGTCATTCTCGTGACCTCGCAGGAGGTCTCGGCGACGCTGCGGTAGTCGGTTGTTACTGACCAAGAAAGAGGAACATCGCCGATGCTCCGTCTGCACGGCATCATTGGGCGCGCCGACGACAAGGTCTATGCCGGCAAGCTCCACACCCTGGAGCATCGCGGCGGCATCGAGCTGTTGTTCGTGCCGTCCGCCGATGCCGGCCGCAAGCGCTTCCGCCTGACCACCGATCGTGGCACCGATTGCGCTGTCAGTCTCGATCGCGACGAAGAGCTGGTCGACGGCGCGCTGCTGCATCTCGACTCCGACCGCGCCATCATCGCCCGTTTTGGCGAGCAGAAAGTCTGGCGCCTGCGCGCGCGCGATCCGGCCAGTGCGCTCAAGCTGGGCTGGCACGCCGGCAATCTGCATTGGCGCGTCCGCTTCGAAGACGATTGTCTCGTCGTGCTGCTCGATGCGCCGCTCGACACCTACCGCGCCCGCATTCTGCCTTTGATCGAGTCCGGTGAGGTGGTGGAGCGCGATCATGTTTGATCGTGCCGAGGCGCTGGCGCTCCTGCAACTCGGCGACAGTGCGTTTCCAGCCGGCGGCTTCGCCTTCTCCTGGGGCATCGAGGGCCTCGCCGCCGACGGCCTGCTGTCGGTGTCGGACCGCGGCGATCTCGATGGCGTCATCGCCGATCATCTGCAGCAGCGCTGGGCCACCATGGACCGCATCCTGCTGCGCCGCGCCTGGCGCGCCGGCGACACGGCTGCCGTCACCTTCGTCGATCGCCTTGCGGAGGCCACCACGCCGTCGGCTGAGATGCGCGAGGGCTCGCGGCGCGCGGGCAGGGCGCTGCTCGGCGTCTGGGTCAAGCTCGGCGGTCCTCTGTCCGTATCCTATCGCGCATGCATCTTGGCCGATGCGCGGCTTGGGCATCTCGCCGTCGTGCAGGCGGTCGCCGGTCGCGATGCGGGCCTCGGCCTCGATGCGGCGGAACTCGTCTCCGGCTGGACGCTGATCACCGGCCTCGTCAGCGCCGCCGTGCGGCTCGGCCTGATCGGCCACATCGACTCCCAGCGCAGCCTCGCGCGCGCCCGCGCGCTGCTTTCTGACCTGTTCACCGAAACGCCCGACGACGACGCCATGCCATCGAGCTTCACGCCCTTCATCGACATCGCCGTGTCGCGCGGTCCGCTGCGGCACGTGCGCATGTTCACGACCTGAGAGGTTTCGCCATGATGAACCTGTCGCCGACCGAGATGGATCGTCTCGTGATCTTCAATGCCGCGCAGCTGGCGCGGCGCAACCGCTCGCTCGGCATCAGGCTCAGCCATCCCGAAGCGGTGGCCTACATCACCGACGAGATGATGACGGCGGCGCGCCGCAATCTGCCCTATGCCGAGATCCGCGATATGGCGGGCCGGCTGCTGACATCAGATGACGTCGAGCCTGGCGTCGCCCAGATGATCCCGATGCTCTATGTCGAGCTGATGTTCGCCGAGGGCACCAAGGTGATGGCGCTGTTCGAGCCGATCCAGCCGGCGGAAGGCGCTGCGCCCGATGAGATCGTACCCGGAGAGATCATCGAAGGCCCTGGCGACATCGAAATGTTCACCGATCTGCCGTCCGTTACGCTTGACGTCGTCAACACCGGGGATCGCGACATCCAGGTGCGCAGCCACACCCATTTCTTCGAGGTCAACCGCGCGCTGTTGTTCGACCGCGCCGCGGCCTGGGGCATGAAGATCGATCGTCCTGCGGGACTCGGCATCCGCTTCGAGCCGGGTGTGACCAAGTCGGTGCGGCTGGTGCCGATCACCGGCGACCGGATCGTGCGCGGCCAGGCCGGGCTCGTCAACGGCCCGCTCGATGCGGCCGGTGCGCGCGACGAGGCGTTGAAGCTGGCGCAATCGCGCGGCTATCTGGGAGCCTGACGATCATGGCCACACTGACGCGCCGCGCCTATGCCGAGCTGTACGGCCCCACCAAAGGCGACCTGATCCGGCTCGCCGACACCAGCCTGCTCGCCGAGATCGAGCATGACTACACGACCTATGGCCACGAGCT
>JBARNF010001141.1:0-1718 GCA_049802835.1 Bradyrhizobium sp. | reverse complement strand
AGAGCGGCAAACTCGGTCGGGTGAGGGGTATGCCTCCACGAGCCTTGTTTGCGGAGAGATACCCCTCACCCAACCGAGTGCGTTGATGGGCCGGCGATGCCCTCTCCCGCAAGGGGAGAGGCGCTGTATCGCGCAGGCGCTGGCTGACACCCTGCCGAAGCTGATCGGAGCCCCTGGCCCGTGCTTCGGGACAGCGCCGCTCGAATTTCGGTGGTCTGTTAGCTCAGCGTCCCCGCATGGACCCACCACTCGGGGTGATCGGCTGCAATCTGTGCGCCGGCGGACTTTGCATCGGCCTCGCTGCCATAAATCGCAAAGCACGTCGCGCCGGAGCCGGACATCCGCGCCAGGAGCACGCCAACGCTCGCGCGCAGCGCACCAAGCACGGTGCCGATCACCGGCTGCACCTTCAGCGCGGGCGGCTCGAGATCGTTGTGCACCTCTCCGAGCGCATCGACCCACGTGCTGACCGAGGCACCGGCCGCTGGCCACGCCGGCGCCGTCAGCACGTCGGTCACGCCCACCAGGAGATCCCCCGGCTTCAGGCCGAGCGCCTGGAACACGTCCTTGGTCGCCACCGGCACGCGCGGATTGATCATCACGCATGGCAGCACCGGCAGATCGAGCGGCAGCAGATTTTCCCCGACGCCGGTCATGGTGCAGGCGCGTGACGCGACGCAGACCGGCACGTCGGCTCCGGTCTGCAGCGCCACGGCGACCAGCCGCGGATCGTCCAATGCAAGACCATTCAGCCGCGCCAGCAGCCGCAGCGCGGCGGCTGCATCCGCCGAGCCGCCGCCGATGCCGGCCGCGACCGGCAGCACCTTCTCCAGCGTGAAGGCGCCGAGCTTCAGCCCGGGAACGGCGTCGCTGAGCAGGCGCGCGGCCTTCAGCACCAGATTGTCCGAGGTTTCGCCGCAGGCTTCAGCCAAAGGACCGGTCGTGGTCAGCGTCAGCTCCGGACCCGGCACGAGGCTGAGCTGGTCCGCACAGTCGGCGAAGGCGACGACGCTTTCGAGATCATGATAGCCGTCGCCCCTGCGGCCGACGACGCGCAGGGTCAGATTGACCTTGGCGCGCCCCGTCTCGCGAAGCGCGCCTTGATTGCTGGACGCCAACATCGGCGCAAAGTCCCCCAAGATTGAGCGGCGACTTAGCCGCCCTTGCCGTCGTCCTTCTTGGCGTCGGACGGTGCGTCCTTGGTGTCCGCGCTCGCTGCCGCCGGAGCGGGATCGTCGGTCAGCCCGTTCTGGATCTTGGCCTCGATCTTCGGCTGCTCTTCGGCCTCCGGCTTCAGGTCACGGGCATGGGCCCACTGGAACTTCGCTTCCAGCTTGCGGCCGATGCGCCAATAGGCATCGCCGAGATGGTCGTTGATGGTCGGGTCCTCGGGCTTCAGATCGATCGCGCGCTCGAGATTCTTCACCGCTTCTTCGTAGTTACCGATGCGGTAGTAGGCCCAGCCGAGCGAGTCGACGATGTAGCCGTCGTCCGGCCGCTGCTCGACGGCCCGCTTGATCATCTTCATGCCTTCGTCGAGGTTGACGCCCTGGTCGATCCAGGAATAGCCGAGATAGTTGAGCACGTGCGGCTGATCGGGCTGCAGCTCGAGCGCCTTGCGCATGTCGGCTTCGGCCTTGGGCCACTGCTTGGAGCGCTCCAAGCAAATGCCGCGATAATAGTAATAGACGCTGTTGGCCTTGTCGTTGCTCACAGGC
>JBARNF010001140.1:0-4873 GCA_049802835.1 Bradyrhizobium sp. | reverse complement strand
TGCTGGCCGGTGCCGCTGCCGGCCTCCAGCACCTCGCCCGAGCGGCCCGCGAGCAGCCGCGCCAGCACCGCCCAGATCGGCTGATGGTTGCGGTGGAAGGCGGCCGCGTCGAGCCGCCCATCCGGTTCCACCGGCCGGCCGTCCCGGCCGAACTCCACGACATACTCCGCCATTCCGTTCTCCTGGCCCATTGACCGCATTGCGGCGGCCACCATAGCTGCATTGTCAGCCGATGGTCTTTGTGCTTTGCAGCCCCTATATTGCCGAGATCACCGAGACTTCGGAACTTCACCTTGATCACATCCGTCATGCGTACCACCCTGGCGCTGGGGCTCTCGCTCGTCATGTCCGCGGCCGCCCACGCCCAGTCCGGCGCGGCCGACGGCCAGAAGCTGGCCTTCGATCGCGGCAAGGGCAACTGCCTGACCTGCCACGAGATCAAGGGCGGCGACCTGCCGGGCTCGATCGGGCCGAAGCTGGAGAATCTCAAGGGCAAATACGACCGTGCCGGGCTGAGCGCGATCCTCAACGACGAGACTGCTCGCAATCCGCAGACGGTGATGCCGCCATTCGGCCGCAACCGCATCCTGACCGGGCAGGAGATCGACGCCATCGTCGATTTCCTGCAGACCCTCTGATTCGCGCCTGGAGAGACAAGATGACCGCCTCGTTCGGCCCGTTGGCCAACCGCCGCCTGATCCTGAAAGGCGCGGGCCTCGTCGCGCTGATCGGCCTCGGCAACGCCGTGCTGCACGCGGCGCCCGCCTTCGCCGCAACCAACGACAACAAATATCCGGAAGACGCCTTCAAGCAGAAGAACGCCACTGATGCGATCAAGGCGCTGTACGGCCGGGATCACGAGGCCTCCGACAAGATCAAGCTCGACGCGCCTGAGATCGCCGAGAACGGCGGCGTGGTTCCGGTCGCGGTGACCACGACCTTGCCGAACGTGACCTCGATCGCCTTCATCGTCGCCGAGAATCCGAGCGCGCTGGCGGCGTCGTATCGCATCCCCGAAGGCACCGTGCCGTCGGTGGCGAACCGGCTCAAGATGGCCAAGACCTCCAACGTGATCGCGCTCGTCGAATCCGGCGGCAAGCTCTACAGCGCGACCAAGGAGGTCAAGGTCACCGTCGGCGGCTGCGGCGGCTAACGTCAGGAGATCATCATGGCATCGAGCATCCGCGTCCGCGCCGTCCTGAACGGCGACATCGCCGAGGTCCAGACCCTGATCCAGCATCCGATGGATACGGGCCTGGTCAAGGACGCCAAGGGCGAGCTGATCCCGGCGCATTACATCCAGCAGCTCAGCTTCGCGCACAAGGACAAGACCGTGTTCTTCGCCGACTGGGGCACCGCGGTCTCCAAGGACCCCTACGTCAAGTTCGCCTTCAAGGGCGCCGCCAAGGGCGACGAGCTGAAGGTCAGCTGGGTCGACAACAAGGGCGCGACCGACAGCCTGACGGCGACGATCCAATGACGGCGCCGCGCCTCGCGCTTGGTCTCGCCGCGGCGCTTGGTCTCGGCGTGTCCGGCGTTGCCGCTGCCGACAAGCCCGACCCGATTGCCGACGCCAAGGCGTTCCAGGCGTTCTTCGTCAAGAAGTTCCCGAAGGTGGCGTTCGACGATTTCGTCAACGGCCCGTATTCGATGAACGAAGACATGCGCCGGCAGTGGGAGGAGAAGGAGCAGTTTCCGCCGTACGAGTTCGCGCTCGAGGCCGGCAAGGAGATGTTCTCCAAGCCGTTCAAGAACGGCAAGACCTATGCGGACTGCTTTCCGAACGGCGGCATCGGCATCCGCCAGACCTATCCATATTTCGACGACAAGGAAGGCAAGGTCATCACCTTGGAGCTGGCGCTGAACCGCTGCCGCGAGGCCAATGGCGAACAGCCCTACTCCTACGTCAAGGACGAGATGGCGTCGTTGACCGCCTACATGGCCTACACCTCGCGCGGCAAGCGGTTCGACATCAAGATCCCGGACGATCCGCGCGCGCTGCAGGCCTATGAGAACGGCAAGGAGTATTTCTACACCCGCCGCGGTCAGCTCAACTTCTCCTGCGCCAGCTGCCACGTGCAGAGCCCGGGCGAGCGCATCCGCGCCGAGATCCTGGCGCCCGCGCTCGGCATCCTCAATGCGATGCCGATCTACCGTTCCGAATGGAGCGGCATGGGCACGATCAGCCGCCGCTTCGTCACCTGCAACAGCCAGACCCGCGCCGTGCCGCTGGAGCCGCAGTCGGACGAATACCGCAACCTCGAATATTACCTGTCCTACGTCGCGAACGGCCTGCCGGTGTCGGGACCGGGAGCACGGCCATGACCAACGTCTTGAAGACAAACGTCATGAAAAAGATCGTCTTGAAAAAGATCGGCTTGGCCATGATGGTGCTCGCGGTCGGCGCCGGCTCCGCGCGGGCCGCGTCGGAAGCCGACTTCCTCGTGGCCTTCGCGGCGGCCGAGAGCGCCAACAACGAAGCCGGACGTCTGCGCAACCAATGGACCGTAACCCAGGCCGCACTCACCGCCGCGAAGAAGGCGGCAGACGCCGGCAATTTCGACCAGGCCCTCAAATCAGCGCAGGAGGCCGAGGCGCTCGCCAAGGCCTCGATCGTGCAGGCCACCAGCGAGAAGCAGCGCTGGAAGGACTTGGAAATCCGCTAGCCGGGATGCAGCCATGACGATGCGGCGCCGGGATTTCCTCAGACGATCGGGAGGCGCGCTGCTCGCCGCGCCCGCACTGCTGCGCGGCGCCCGTGCCGCCGACACGGTCAGCCTCTACGACGCCGAAAAATTCGGCAACGCGCGCATCCTGCATATGACCGATACCCATGCGCAGCTAAGACCGGTGTATTTCCGCGAGCCGAGCGTCAATATCGGCATCGGCGAGATGTGGGGCCGGCCGCCGCATCTGGTGGAACGCGCCTTCCTCGACCGCTACGGCATCCGGCCCGACAGCGCCGAGGCCTATGCCTTCACCTCCTTCGAGTTCGAGAAATCGGCCGGCCGCTTCGGCCGGATGGGTGGCTTCGCGCATCTCAAGACGCTGATCGACAAGCTGCGCGCCGATGTCGGCGACCATCGCTCGCTGCTGCTCGACGGCGGCGATCTCTGGCAGGGCAGCGGGCTCGCCAACGCCATGCGCGGCGCCGACATGGTCAACGCGGCCAATTTGCTCGGCATCGATGCGATGACCGGACATTGGGAGTTCACCTATGGCGAGGAGGCGCTGCGCGCCAATCTCACGCGCTTCAAGGGCGAGTTCCTGGCGCAGAACGTGTTCCTGACCGAGGAGGCCGCTTTCAACGACGCCAAGGCGTTCGATCCCGGGTCGGGGCGCGTGTTCAAGGCGGCCACGATCAAGGAGATCGGCGGCACGCGCATTGCCGTGATCGGACAAGCCTTCCCTTACGTGCCGATCGCGCATCCCCGCCGCTTCACGCCGGACTGGACGTTCGGGATTCGCGAGGAGGAGCTGCAGAAGCTCGTCGATGGCTTGCGCGGCGCCGACAAGGTCGATGCCGTGATCCTGCTGTCGCACAACGGCATGGATGTCGACCTCAAGCTGGCGAGCCGCGTCACCGGCATCGACGTGATTCTCGGCGGCCACACCCACGATGCGATTCCGCAACCGGTCGCGGTCAGCAACGCCAAGGGCGCGACGCTCGTCACCAATGCCGGCTCCAGCGGCAAATTCCTCGCCGTGCTCGATCTCGACATCGCCAAGGGGCACGTCGCCGATGCACGCTATCGCCTGCTGCCGGTCTATTCGGAACTGTTGAAGCCCGATCCCGCGATGCAGGCACTGATCGACCAGACGCAGCAGCCGCAGGTCGCGGCCTGGAGCGAGAAGCTCGCAACGTCCGACCGGCTGCTCTATCGGCGCGGCAACTTCGAAGGCACCACCGACGACGTGATCTGCGAGGCATTGCGCACCGAGTTCGATGCGGAGATCGCGTTGTCGCCGGGGTTCCGCTGGGGCCCCACTCTGCTCGCCGGCCAATCCATCCTGCTGGAGGACGTGCTGGCGCATACCGCGATCAGCTATCCCGAGACCTACGTGCAGCAGATGACGGGAGCGCAGATCAAGGACGTGCTGGAAGATGTCTGTGACAATCTCTTCAACGCCGATCCGTATCTGCAGCAGGGCGGCGACATGGTGCGCCTCGAGGGCCTGTCCTATCGCTGCGCGCCCTCCGAGACGATCGGCCGGCGCATCTCGGATCTCACGCTCGACAATGGCCAGGCGCTCAGCACCGGCAAGACCTACAAGGTCGCCGGCTGGGCCTCGATGAACGCGCAGGACGGCAAGCCGGCGTGGGAGGTCGTTGCCGCTTATCTGCGCGGCGTCGGTCTGACGTCGGCTGGAACCAACAAGGTCACGCTCTCGGGCGTCGACGGCAATCCGGGGTTTGCGTCGCAGTCGTAGCACGTGGCTGCGCCAGCACGTGACACCAGCGTTTCATCAGGTTGGGTGCACGGCCCGCGTCGTGCTCTAATCCCCTCAACGATCCGAATTCGGAAGGAGGCGCCGATGATCTTCCGCCAATTGTTCGACAGCGTCTCCGGCACCTACAGCTACATCCTTGCCAGCCGCGCCGGCGGCGAGGCGCTGATCATCGATCCCGTGCTGGAGAAGGTCGATCGCTACTGCCAGCTGTTGCGCGAGCTCGATCTCAGGCTGGTCAAGGCGGTCGACACCCATCTGCACGCCGACCACGTCACCGGACTGGGCGCGTTGCGCGACCGCACCCATTGCGTCACCATCATGGGCGAGCAGACCAAGGCCGACGTGGTGGCGATGCGCGTTGCCGAAGGCGACCGGATCGCCATCGAAGGCATCAGCCTGGACGTGATGTACACGCCGGGCC
>JBARNF010001139.1:0-6990 GCA_049802835.1 Bradyrhizobium sp. | reverse complement strand
TGCCGCGCCCGCGGCGTCGTTTCGCCACCCCGCCTGGTCCATCCGGAATTTCCGCCGGGCCGGACGGCGGCCGACCTGGAGATCTCTGCATTGACCACTGTGACATCCGATTCTGCCGACAGCCTGTCGGCCTGGATCACTCTGCTGCTGGCCTTCTCCTGCGGGCTGATCGTCGCCAACATCTACTATGCGCAGCCGCTGATCGGGCCGATCAGCGCCGATCTCGGCCTGCCGCCGCAACTGGCGGGCCTGCTCGTGACCATGAGCCAGATCGGCTACGGCGCGGGGCTGCTGCTGGTCGTTCCGCTCGGTGATCTCATCGAGAACCGCAAGCTCGTGATCGCGACGGTCATCGTCGGCGCCGTTGCGTTGGCCTGTGCCGCGCTGGCGACGAGCCCGTCGACGTTTCTCGCCTCGGCGCTGCTAATCGGCTTCGGCTCGGTCGCGGTGCAGATCCTGATCCCCTATGCCGGGCACATGGCGCCCGAGGCGATCCGCGGCCGCACCGTCGGCAACGTCACCACCGGCCTGATGCTCGGCATCATGCTGGCCCGGCCGGTCGCGAGCTTCGTTGCGGCGCATGCCTCGTGGCACGTCATCTATGCCGCCTCGGCTGTGGCCATGACGATCCTGGCCGTGGTGCTGCGTCTGACCTTGCCGCCGCGCGCGCCGCAGGCGCGGCTGAGCTACGGCCAGCTGCTCGGCTCCATGGTCCAGCTCTATCGCGACACGCCGGCGCTGCGCCGCCGGGCGCTGTATCAGGCCGCGCTGTTCGGCTGCTTCAGCGTGTTCTGGACCACCGTTCCGCTGCTGCTGGCAGGCCCCGACTTTCGGATGTCGCAGACCGGCATCGCGCTGTTCGCGCTGGCCGGAGTCGCCGGCGCGATCATGGCCCCGGTGGCGGGCCGCATCGCCGATCGCGGCTGGACCAGGCCGGCGACGGTCGCGTCAATGCTGCTGTGCGCCGTCGGCTTCGCGTTGACGCTGCTGGCGCCGCTCGGGACGTCATGGTCGTTGACCACGCTGGTGATCGCCGCCATCGCGATCGATTGCGGCGCGCAGCTCAGCCTCATTCTCGGCTATCGCGTGCTGTTCGTGCTCGGCGCCGGACACCGCAGCCGGCTCAACGGCCTGTACATGACGACCTTTTTCGTCGCCGGTGCGGCCGGCTCGGGCATCGGCGCCTTTGCCTATGCCCATGGCGGCTGGACGCTCGCGGCCGCGCTCGGGACGGCGCTGCCCCTCGCCGCGCTGGCCTATGTGTTCACCGAGGAGACCTGATCAGAACGGGCTGCGCTTGAGTCCGGGCACCAGCGCCGCCAGCCGGTCCTTGATCCAGGGCGCCGGCGGCAGCTTGCCCGTGGGCATCTCGACCGGCGCGGCGGCCTTGCGGCTCACCGCCAGTGTCAAGGTCGCGAGATAACGGTCGCGCTCTTCCTTGATCGCGCAATGGGCGCGGTGATCGGGATCGGCCTCGGTGGCGACCCGATCATTGGCGTTGATGACGAGGCGCTGCTTCGGCCGGCCGGTGTAATCGGGCACGTTGCTGTAGATGAACTCGTTCAGGGCTTCGGGGAAGAAGGTCTGCCCGGTCAGCACCGTCGTCTCGTCGAGAAACACCCTGAAGTGGATGTGCGTCGCGCGCCCCGCATACCAGCCGGGATAGATGGTCCTGAAGCCGGCCCAGCCCGAATTGTCGGCCATTTGCGTGCCGCGCAGGAAGGTCTTGCCGGTCTGGTCGACCTTGTGATCGTCGCTCTGACCGGGATAGCCGGAATAGATGCCGCGGGCGTCGCAGTGCCAGACGTCGACGCGCGCGCCTGATATCGGCATGCACGAGCCGGCCTCGATCACACGCAGCCGCAGGCTCAATGGCACACCCGGCCGGCCCTCGGCGATGTCGGCGCGCACCAGCCTGGGGTCGATATAATACGGGCCCGCTTCGGATTGCGGCGTGAGGATGCAGGCGTCGTCGGCATTGGCCGACGAGGCCGGGGTCTCCGCAGCCGCACGCGCGGATGGGGCGAGCAGCGCTGCGCTCGCGGACAGGAGGCCGAGGACACCACGGCGTGTTGCGCTGGTCACAGGAGCCTCCGCAGTCGCTAGCAATCGCGGCAATCGAGCAGCCGGGAATGGCAACAATCGGACGCCCGGCGGCAAATCGACTTGAGGGCCCGGCGAGCCCGCTCACACCTGCGTCAGCGGCTTCTCGCCATGACGCTCCGACAGCGTGAAGATCTCGCAGCCGTCGGCCGTGACGCCGACCGAATGCTCGAACTGCGCCGACAGCGACCGGTCCCGCGTCACCGCGGTCCAGCCGTCGGACAGGATCTTCACATGCGGCTTGCCGAGATTGATCATCGGCTCGATCGTGAAGAACATGCCGGGCCTCAGCAGCACGCCTTCGCCGGGGCGGCCGACATGGATGATGTTCGGCTCGTCATGGAACAGCCGGCCGAGGCCATGGCCGCAGAAGTCGCGCACCACGCTCATGCCCTGCGGCTCGACGAAGCTCTGGATGGCGTGGCCGATGTCGCCGGTGGTGGCGCCGGGCTTCACGGCGGCGATGCCGCGCATCATCGATTCGTAGGTCACCTCGATCAGCCGCTCGGATTTGCGCGAGATCGGACCGATCGCATACATGCGGCTCGAGTCCCCGTACCAGCCCTCGACGATGAAGGTGACGTCGACATTGACGATGTCGCCCTCCTTCAGCGGCCGGTCGTTCGGCATACCGTGGCAGACCACGTGGTTGATCGAGGTGCAGGTCGAGTAACGGTAGCCGCGATACATCAGTGTCGCCGGATAGGCGCCATGGCTGAAGGCGAAGTCGCGGACGAAATCGTCGATCCGCGAGGTCGGGACGCCTGGCTTGACGATGTCGGTGAGCGCATCGAGGCACTTCGACACCAGTGCGCCGGCCTTGCGCATGGCGGCAAAGCCGCTCGCGCCATGCAGCTTGATCTGGCCGTTCTTGCGCGCAGTGGTGTCGGTGGCTTCGATATAGCTCATGGGCCTGTTTCGTTCCCGGAATGATCGTGGGGTGATCGCCTAATTTAATGATCGTGCCGGCCGGTGCAAGCCGGGTCTGCACGGCGGGGCCGCTAACCGGTCGGAACCTCGACGGTGGTTTCCACCGGGAGGGCGCCGCCGCGAACGCGAATCTCTCGCACCGGATAGGGCACACGGATACCCTCGCGCTTGAAGGCCTCCCATAGCGACAGCATGACCTCGCTCTTGACGCTGTCCATGTAGCCGGGGTCGGCGATCCAGCAGGTCAGCGAGAATTTCATGCCGGCCTCGGTGAACTCGGTCAGCAGGCAGTTCGGCGCCTTCGATTTCAGCGTGCGGGGGATTTCAGCCGCGACATCGGTGGAGAGCTTGCAGACCAGCCTGGGATCGGCGTCGTAATTGGTGCCGAAATTGACCTTCACCAGCGTGTTCTTGTCGGTATAGGTCCAGTTGGTGACCTTCTGGGTGACGAGATCCTCGTTCGGGATCAGGAACTCGCGGCCGTCGCCGGCGGCGACCGAGATGTAGCGCGTGTTCATCGCGCTGATCCGCCCCGAGCTGTCGCCGATGGTGACGAGGTCGCCCGGCTTGACCGATTTGTCGGCGAGCAGGATGATCCCGGCGACGAAATTGGCGACGATGCGCTGCAGGCCGAGACCGATGCCGACGCCGGCCGCACCCGAGAAGATGGCCAGCGCCGACAAATTGATGCCGACCGCGCTGATCGCGATCGCGACACCCAGGATCATCAGGCCCATGCGGACCATCTTGATCAGCAGCACCTGGATCGAGGGCGTCAGGTCGGTCGAGCGCGTGATCCGGCTCTCGACGAAGTTGCTGGCGATGTTGGTCAGCCACAGCACTGCGAGCAGGAGCACGCCGAGCTTGATGACGAGCAGCGGCGTCAGCCTGAGGCCGCCGAGCACGACCGACACCGAATCGAGCGCATCGACGACGTTGTCGAGCTGGCCGATGATGCTGAGCGCCGCCACCAGCCAGGCCGAGATCGACACGATCTGCACGATGAAGGTGCTGCGGATCACCGAGGTGATCAGCCGGATCACCAGCCAGGCCAGCGCGAGCTTGAGCGAGACCGCCAGCAGATAGCTGCGGCTCGGCCAGGTCCACAGCACCATGCCGGTGCGCGCGATCCGCATCAGGATCACGAACACGACCGTGGTGACGCTTTCCAGCAGCACCCGCAGCAGCTGCCGCAGCGGGCCGGGCCAGCCCATCGCCAGCGAGGTCATGTCGATGCGCGCGCGCACCGCGGCGCTGGCCGCAAAGGCGATGCCGGCGCCGCTCAGAACCAGTCCGAGCTGAAGGTAGAACCAGGGCGAGGTGACCTCGGCGCCGATCGAGCGCGCCACGGTCTGCAGCAATTCGAGAATATCTTTGAAGTCGAGGTCCATCAGCGGGGTCTCGGAGAGGAACAGAGGCGCGGGAGGACCCGACGCGTAGGATTTAGCGCGTTTTCGTGATGCGTGATTGCCATGAAATATACCCCGAACGCGGGCAGGGATGGAAAAATGGGCATATCGCCGCGATATGAGCAAATCCGGTTGGCGCGCAAGTGTGGCGACGATAAGGATGTAAAACCCGGATTCATCAACGTTTTTTCATGACATCGCTCGACGCCGTCAGCATTGCCATCCTCCTTGGCGCGGTCCTGGTCATGGCCGGGATTCTGTCCAGCCTGCTGGCGCTGCGTTTCGGCGCGCCGCTGCTGCTGGTGTTCCTGGTGATCGGCATGCTGGCGGGCGATTCCGGCCCCGGTCATATCGAATTCCAGGACGTCCGCACCACCTATCTGGTCGGCTCGGTCGCCCTGGCGCTGATTCTGTTCGATGGCGGCCTGCGGACGCGTTTCCAGAGCATCCGCACCGTGCTGGCGCCATCGATGGTGCTCGCCACCATCGGCGTGCTGATGACCGCGTTCATCACCGCGCCGGTCGCGAAATATGCCCTGGACCTCGGCTGGACCGAGGCGATGCTGGTCGGCGCCGTGATCGCCTCGACCGATGCGGCCGCGGTGTTCCTGCTGGTGCATGCGCAAGGCTTGCGCCTGCGGCCGCGCGTCGGCGCGACGCTGGAAGCAGAGTCCGGCAGCAACGATCCGTTCGCGGTGTTCCTGACCTTGATGCTGGTCGAGCTGATCTCGGTCGGCCACGGCTCCTTCTCGCATTTCGCAATCGAGCTGCTCCGCGAGGCCGTGCTCGGCACGCTGTTCGGAATCGTCGGCGGGCGCCTGGTGGTGATCGGTCTCAACAAGGTGGCGTTGCCGCAGGGATTGCACGCGCCATTCGTGGCGACGGCCGCGCTCGTCATCTTCGGCATGGCGCAGATCGCCCACGGCTCCGGATTCCTTGCCGTCTATCTCGCCGGCATCATCATCGGCAACCGACCGACGCGCGCGCACAATTCGGTCGTCACCTTCCTCGATGCCGCGACCTGGCTGGCGCAGATCGTGATGTTCGTGCTGCTCGGACTTCTGGTGTCGCCGCACCGGCTGCTCGACAGCCTCGTGCCTGCGGTCGCAGTCGCGCTGGTGCTGATGCTGGTCGCGCGCCCGGCCGCGGTGTTTCTCTGCCTGATGCCGTTCCGCTTCAATTGGCGGGAGAAGGCCTTCATCGCCTGGACCGGCCTGCGCGGCGCGGTCGCGATCTTCCTGGCCTCGATCCCGATGCTGGTCGGCCTGTCCAAGGCCTATCTGTATTTCGACGTCGCCTTCGTCGTCGTGATCATCTCGCTGTTGGCGCAGGGCTGGACGCTCGGCGTTGCCGCGCGCAAGCTGCACGTGGCGCTGCCGCGCACCGATCGCGGCCCGCGCCGCATCGAGCTCGATCTGCCCGGACAGCTCGAGCAGCAGCTGGTCGGCTACGCGATCCGTTCCAAGAGCCTGTATTTTCGCCGTGGCCTGATTCCGTCCTGGTCCAAGCCGACCCTGGTGATCCGCAACCAGCAGATCCTGTCGCCGCCCGAGGCCGAGCCGATCGCGCCGGGCGACTACCTCTATCTGCTGGCGCCGCCGGAAAAGGCCGAGTCGCTCGACCGCTTCTTCGTCGACATGCCGCCCTCGGCGGCGCCCGACCCGCATCTGTTCGGCGATTTCATGGTTTCGGCGGAGCACACGCTCGACGAGGTCGCCGGCATCTATGGCGTCAAGCTTGGCGAAGGCGAGGAGCGGCTGACCCTGGCCGACTATTTCGACATTCACCTCGACCATGCACCGAAGGAGGGCGCCACCGTCGCGCTCGACACCATCGTGCTAGTGGCGCGCTCGATCTCCGGCGGCCGCGTCAATGTGGTCGGCCTGCGGCTTCCGGAGGACGAAGAAGACGCGCCGGTGCTGACGCGCACCGAGCAAATGAAGCGCAAGCTCGTCGATTTCTGGTCGTCGGTGGCGGGGGTTTGAGCCTGCGTCGCTCGACACGCCGAATTGCGTTCAGGAACGTTCCGCGTTCTTCAGCCTGATCAAGTTCTCAACGTCCATTCTCGAGCCTTTGCCCTCATCGAGGGATCGCGAGCCTTTGTCGAGCTCGTCCCGAAGCGTCTGCAGTTTCTGGACGTGCGCCATCAGCTTGCGACTGATCTGCTCCTGATCTGCTTCTGGCAATTGGGAGAGTTGGGCGATCGCGTGTCGAAGTGAACTGATCATGAGTTGAGCATAGCGCACCCGCTGTAGGCGTGCATCACACCTCACTCCGCCGGCAGGATCGCGACCGAGATCGCATTCTCCGGCGCGCCGCTGATCTGCAGCGCGAAGGGTTGCGATCCCAGTTCGTACTTCACGGTCTTGCGGATGCCGTCGCAATCGGTGGCGCCGCTGAAGGCGATCGGCTTGAGGGTCTTTCCATCCTGCACGACGTCGATCCAGGCCGCTGCCGACAGGCTGACGGTGTAGACGCCCGCCTTCGGGGCTGCCGCAAAGCGCGCGAGGCCTGCGAACGTGCCGTCCTTGGGCGTGCGCTCCGGCGC
>JBARNF010001138.1:0-7488 GCA_049802835.1 Bradyrhizobium sp. | reverse complement strand
CGGCGTTGTTTGCGCTCACCGTGGTCGAACCGATGATGGTCGGCATTCTCGGCGGCGGGCTGGCGCACATCCGCCTCGCCGATGGCCGTCACATCGTGCTCGACGGCTTGAGCACCGCGCCGTTGCGTGCCGCGCCCGGCATGTATGATCCGGTCTCCGACGAGATCGCGCTGGCACGCGAGACGCGCGGCCGCCGCAACGTCGTGGGCGCGCTCGCCGTTGCCGTCCCGGGCGCGCTGAAGGGCTGGTGCGCGGCGCTGGCGCGCTTCGGCCGGCTGCCGCTGGACGAGGTGATGGCCCCGGCGATCCGGCTCGCCGAGCACGGCTTCATCGCGAGCCCCTATCTCAATGACTGCGTGCGGCTGGTCGCCCAGGACCTCGCGCGTGATCCGTATCTTTCCGCATTGTTCCTGCCTGGCGGCGCCCCGGTGAAGGCAGGCATGCGCGTGGTCCAGACCGAGTACGCCGCGTCGCTGCGGCTGATCGCGGCGCACGGTGCGGACGCGCTCTACGACGGAGCGCTTGGCGCGGCGCTCGCCGACTACATGGCAAAGAGCGGCGGATTGATCGATGCCGCCGACCTCGCGGCCTACGGCGTGATCGAACGCGAACCGATCCGCGGCACCTATCGCGGCCATGAGATCATCGGCCCGCCGCCGCCCTCCTCCGGCGGCGTGCACATCGTGCAGATGCTCAACATCCTCGAAGGCTTCGACGTCGGCGCGCTCGGCTTCGGCTCGGCCGACGGCGCCCACCTGCTCGCGGAAACGCTGAAGATCGCCTTCGCCGATCGCGCGGTCGCCACCGCCGATCCGGCGTTCGTCGACGTGCCGATCGAGCGCCTGACATCGAAGGTCTACGCCGCCGAACGGCGCGCGCAGATCGACATGAGCCGCGCGCAAGGTTTCGGACCTGGACTCTCCGCGACCGAATCCGCCAATACCACCCACGTCACGGTCGCCGATGCCGACGGCAATGTCGTGGCCGCGACCCAGACCATCAACGGCCTGTTCGGCGCCTGCGTGCAGATCCCGGGCACCGGCATGACCGCCAACAACTACATGTACAATTTCGATCCGCATCCGGGCCGCGCGCTGTCGATTGCACCGGGCAAGCGCGTGTTCACCTCGATGGCGCCGATGATGGCGCTGCGTGACGGACGCCTGCGTTACGCGCTCGGCCTGCCCGGCGGCCTACGCATCTTCCCTTCCGCGTTCCAGGCACTGGTCAACCTGATCGACCACGGCATGTCCCTGCAGGAGGCGGTCGAGGCACCGCGGCTGTGGACACAGGGCGGCGTGCTCGAACTCGAGCCGGGCTTTTCCGAGGCCATCGCCGCGGAGCTTGCCGCGCGCGGACACGAGATCAAGCGCGAGCCGGTCGTCGCCGGCGGGATGAACGCGATCGCCTTCGGCGACGATGGCACCCTGACCGGCGCGGCGTGCTGGCGCGCCGACGGCACGCCGATCGCGATCTCCGGCGGACGCGCCCGCGCCGGACTGCGCTTTGCGATCGCCTGAGGCTTACCCTGTCTGTCGCATCATGCGCGCGATCGCCTCGCCGATCACCACCGTCGTAAAGTGCGTGTTGGCGCGGCAATCGGACGGCATGATCGAGGCATCGGCCAAGCGCAAACCGGCGATCCCCTTGACGGTGCCGTCCGGATTGACCACGCCATCATCATCGTGGAAGCCGCTCATGCGGCAGGTCCCGGCCGCATGTTGGATGTCGCCGGTGACCTGGCGCAGCAGCGCGTCGAGCTCGGCATCGGGCAGCGCAGCCGCCTGAGGCAAAGTGAGATCGGTATCGCCAAGGCGGATCCAGTCGGCGATGTCCGCCAACGCCGGCTGCACCGTGATCAGCGCCAGCCGCTTCACGGCGTCCCGCATCCGCGCGATGTCACGCGGGTCGGCCAGCATGTTCTCCTCCACGATCGGGTCGACGTACGGGTCGGTCGAGGCCAGCTTCAACGTGCCGCGGGAAAAGGCGTTGAACAGGCCGGCGCCGATCGCGCCGGGCACGCCGATGCCGCGATGATTGAACGCGATCAGGATCATGTCACGCCTGCCGCCCTCGGCGAGACCAGACGAATAAGTGACGCAGCAATTGGTGTGGCGCGTATCGCGATCGGTCGGGCGCAGATCCTCACGCAGTCGGATCGTGGTGCGGAACAGCGGGTGATCGAAGAAATGCCGGCCTACAGGCAGGTCGCGCACGACCGGAATGCACATCGCCTGCAGCTCCGCCGCAGGTCCGATGCCCGAGCGCAGCAGGATCGCCGGGCTATGAATGGCGCCGGCGCACAGCACGATCGCGCGCGCCGCGATCTCCTTGACACCCTCACCCTCAAGATGGACGCGCACGCCGGTGACTTGGTCGTCACTGATCAGGAGCCGCTCGACCAGCGCCCGGCCACGAATCTCCAGATTTGCACGGCCGCGCGCCGGCTCCAGATAGGCTTCGTTGGTGGAGATACGGCGGCCGTTGCGGCTGTTGATCGGATAGCAGGCGACGCCCTCGCCTTCAGGTCCGTTGAGATCCTCGCACCAGGGATAGCCACTCGCCAGTGCCGCATCGCGCAAGCCGCGGTCGATCGGCCCCCATGTGTCGGGCGGCGCACGATAGACCGGAAGTGGTCCGCCGCGGCCGTGTCCCGCGGCGTCGCCAAAGGCGGGGTCATCCTCGATCACGGAGAACAGCGGCATGATCTCGCGGGCCGACCATCCCGTACAGCCGTTGGCCGCCCATTCGTCGAACGCGTCGGCCACGCCGCGGATGGCGATCTGGCCGTTCATCATCGAGCTGCCGCCGAGCCCCTTGCCGCGCCAATAGAAGCGCATCTCCTGCCCCGCGACCCGGCGCGACATCAGTTGCGGCCACTGCCATTTCTCCTGGAATGCACGATCGTGGATGATCGGAATCGGATTGGGCGTCGCGATCTCCCAGGGCACGTCGTCGGCCCGCCAGTCCGCGCCCGCCTCCAGCAGCAGAACCCGCGTCTCGGGCCGTTCGGACAGGCGCGCAGCGACGGCCGCTCCCGCAGAGCCGCCGCCGACGACAATGACGTCATACATGGGATGAATTCTCGCGCTTCCAGACGATCGCAATCATGGACGGCCACCTTGCGCCGCCGGACGCGATCCGTGAAGTCCTTGAAAATTCAGGCCACCAGCATTGCAATGCAGGGCTTCGCCGCATTCTCGGCAATGAGGCACGACGCGACCGCGATCACCTCGCGCGCCGACTTCCACGCGCCGCCGCCACCGGCCGGTCCGTTGGTGTAGAGCGTCTCGACCTCGTTGCCGATCCTGACTGCGTCAGCCATTGTCTCGGTGCGCCCGGTGACGCGAACGCGCACCTCGTAGGGCTCGGTCCCGTGCCCGAAGGCATCGCCATGCAGCGCGTTCACTCCAATCAGCTCGCAACGCAGCTCGCTGACCGGCACGCCCGTCAGCGCGAGCCGCTCGCGGACGATGTCGAGCGCCAAGCGGCCGCGTGCGACCGCACCGGGACCGGCATAGGAGATCTGGCCTTCGCCGACATAAGAGTCGAGGTAGCCGACCGAGGTCTTCAACAATCCCGTCTTGGGCTTGCCGCGCCCGCCCGTGACCCTGACGCGATCAGGGCCGAGCTCCTCGACGGTGACGTGCGAAAAATCAGCTACCACGTCGGGCTGGAAATACTGCGCGGGATCGTGGATCTCGTAGAGCAGCTGCTCCTTCACGGTCGACAGCGTGACGCAGCCGCCGGAGCCCGCAACCTTGGTCACGATCAGTTCGCCATCCTCGCGAACCTCGCCAATCGGAAAGCCGAGCCTGGCGAGACCGGGCACGTCCTTGAAGCCGGGATCGGCGAAATAGCCGCCGGTGATCTGCCCGGCGCATTCGAGCAGATGACCGACCACCGTGCCCTTGCCCAGAAGGTCCCAATCATCCATCGCCCAGCCGAATTCATGGATCAGAGGCCCGAGGAACAGCGCCGGATCGGCGGCGCGTCCGGTGATCACGACATCGGCGCCCGCCGCAAGCGCCTCGGCGATCGAGCGCGCACCGACATAGGCATTGGCCGAGACGATGCGATTGCCGAGGCCTGCGACGGTGTCGCCGGTGTCGAGCGCGACATCCCCTGTCTTCAACTGGCCCAGCACGTCGTCACCGGTGACAGCCGCGATCTTCAACCCGGCCAGTCCGAGCCTGCGCGCGAGTGTGCGCGTGACTTCGGCCGCGGCCGGCGGGTTGGCCGCGCCCATGTTGGTGATGACACGAACATTGTTGGCACGGCAGATCGGCAGCACGGCCTGCATCCGCGCGGCCAGCAGCGGATCGAAGCCGGCGTTCGGGTCCTTCAGCCGCGTTTGCTGGGCCAGGGCAATCGTGCGTTCGGCGAGACATTCGAACACGAGATAGTTCAGCCCGCCCTTCTCGGCAAGCTCGATCGCGGGCTCGATGCGGTCACCCGAATACCCGGCGCCCGCGCCGATCCTGATGCTCCGCATCGGCAGCTCCTCCTGATTGTTTCTTCGATTGTCGCTCTCGAGCCAGCACGATAGCGGTCGCGCGACGGCCTTGCCAGAGTCAGGCGTGGGGAATGATCACCGGCGCAGCGCGCGCCAAAAACGGAACTTCAGATCGGCTGCACTACTCGGCGGGCGCCAGCGCCGGCACCTCGCCGCTTCGCGTCCATGCGGCGGCAACGCCGATCTCCTCGTCGGCCCAGCACCATTGCTGGCCGCCAGCGCGCTTGGCCGCATAGAGCGCGCGATCGGCCTGATCGAGCAGAGATTCGGTTTCGGCCTGCCGATCATCGGTGATCAGGATGCCGGCGCTCGCGCCGATCTGAACGTGCGCTCCGGCCAGCGTGAACGGTTGCGCCAGCGCCGTCACGGCGGCCTGGGCGAGTTCGAGCGCGGCACGGCGTCCGGCCGCAGGCAGAAGCAGCATGAATTCATCACCGCCGAACCGCGCCGCAAGGCCGGTCTCACCGAGACAATCCTGCAGCCGCAGCCCCACCTGGCACAGCAGCTCGTCGCCGGCCTGATGACCGAAGCGGTCGTTGACGAGCTTGAAGCCGTCGAGATCGACCGCGATGATCGCGACCGGACGATCGCAGCGGCCGAGCGCGGCGATGAAGGCGGCACGGTTGGGCAGGCCGGTGAGGAAATCCCGATGCGCCTGGCGCGCCAGCGCCTGCTGCGCCGTGATCCGCTCGGTGAAAGCCGCCGTGAGCCGATAGGAGGTGCCGCGCAACGTAATCCAGAACAGGACCACCATGGCGGCGCCCATGCGATAGACCGGTTCGGGCTGCAGCAGACAGGCGATCACGGTCGGGATCAGCAGCACGGCCGAGGAGGTCATCACGATCCAGGGGCTGACGCGGGAGACGATGCCGACGCAGAAGGCCATCGAGAGGCCGAAGCACATCCAGATGCCCGGGCCGTCGCCGATCTGGAACGCGCGTGCCGACAATGCGCCGACGGCAAGACCGAAGGCAGCGGCGCCGAGCCCGTAGAGACGCTCCCAGCGGATGATGTCGTGATGATCGAGCCGATCGAACCGCGCGGCGAACATCAGCAGCTTGACGACACGGAACGTGCCGATCACCAACAATGCGACTGATATCAGCGCATAGCCCGGATCGCGCGCGACCCACGCCATCACGGTCCCGATCACGACCGCTGCGGCCGAGATCGTCCCGACCAGCGGCATCGAGCTGTACAGCAAATGGGCCAGCTCGCGACGAATATCCGGGTCCAATCGATGCATAGCAATTCCAGTTCGCCAACGCGGGCGCAATATCGGACCCGCCCCTTAATGAAATATCGCCGCACCTGCGAAGAGCTGCCATGCAACGATGATGATTAAGAGATCCTGACCACAGCGATCACAACTCGAGCGAATGGCGGCCGCTGCAGACAGCGCGATCCCATCGGACGGTCAGCTCGCCCAGTTCTCGCGGAATTCACCGAACAGCGTGATGCCGCCACACGCATAGATCGTCTGCCCGGTGATGTAGCTCGCCTCGGACGAGGCGAGGAAGGCGAACACGCCGGCGATCTCTTCGGGCGTGGCGACGCGTCCCATCGGGATGTGAGACTCGACGGCCGTGCGCTTGACCGGGTCGCCGGTCCAGGCTGCATTGATCGGCGTATCGACCGCGCCCGGACCGACGGAATTGACACGGATGCCGCGGCCGGCGAATTCCAGCGCCAAAGTCCGGGTGAGACCGGCCATCGCGCTCTTGCTGATCGAATAGGCGAGGTAGCCCGGCTTCGGGATGATCTGGTGCACGCTCGAGCAGTTGATGATGTTGCCGCCTCCGCCGCGCGCAACGAAATGCGCGAGCGCGTGCTGGGCGCAGAGCACGGCACCATTGAGGTTGACCTCGAGGATCTTGCGATAGGTTTCGACGTCGAGCGCCTCGCTCGGCGATTCCCGCTGGAAGCCGGCGTTGTTGACGAGGCAGTCGAGCCGCGGCCAGCGCGCAAGCATGGCCTTGAACATGTCAGCGATGTCGGCCTCCACGCCGATATCGGCCTGCACGGTGAAGTGATCGCGCGGACCGTATCCGGCCGCCGCGGATGCCGCCTGAACCTGAGCCAGGGCCTCATCCGCCGACGGCGACGGTCCACCGAAATTCAGCGCCACATGCGCGCCCTCCTCGGCGAAGCGCACCGCGATCGCACGTCCGATGCCTTGCGCCGCACCGGTCACCAGCGCGTAGTGACCGACGAGACGCGACGAGCGTTCGTTCGACCGATCGGATGCCTGCATGTCTCAACTCCTCGAAATGAATTCGCTGCAGCAGCTTGCCCTGCCATCGCGTTCGGATGGCCAAGCTATCAGGAGTCTGCTATCGCTCCACTGCTTTCCATCACCGCGCACGCAGGCGTGAGCCGTCATGTATCTCGGCATCGATCTCGGCACATCGGCTGTCAAGACGATCCTCGTCGATCATGCGCAGCGCGTGATCGCGAGCCGCAGTCACGCCCTGACGATTGACGTACCACGACCGGGCTGGGCGGAGCAGGACCCGGCCTCGTGGATCACAGCCGTGTTCGCGACCCTCGACGCGCTGACGGCTGACTATGCACAGGAGATGGGGGAAGTCGCCGGCATCGGACTTTCGGGCCAGATGCATGGCCCGGTGCTGCTCGATGCCGACAGCAAGCCGCTGCGCCCCTGCATCCTCTGGAACGACGGCCGCTCGGCGGCGGAATGCGTCACGCTGGAACAGCGCTGGCCAGACTTGCGCCTGATCACCGGCAACAAGGCGATGCCCGGCTTTGCCGCGCCGAAGCTGTTGTGGATTGCAGCCCACGAGCCGGAGATCTTCCGGGCCACGCGCCTCGTTCTGCTGCCGAAGGCTTATGTCAGATGTGTGCTCTCAGGCGAGGCAATCGAGGATGTCTCGGATGCATCGGGCTCGCTGTGGCTCGATGTGGTCAAGCGCGACTGGTCGGATGACGGCCTCGCTGCGACCGGCCTGACG
>JBARNF010001137.1:0-29146 GCA_049802835.1 Bradyrhizobium sp. | reverse complement strand
AGCAGCTCGGACGCCGAGGTGACGCCGGTGCGGCACTTGGCGATGCCGTCGTCGAGCATCGTCGTCATGCCCTGCTGGATCGCAAGCCGATCGATCGCGAGGCCGTCGGCACTGTCGGCGATGAGCTCACGCAGGCTGCTCGTCAGTTCCAGCAGCTCGAACACGCCGACCCGGCCGCGATAACCGCCCCCGCCGCAACGCTCGCAGCCGGTCGGATGCCAGATTGTGTCGCCGGGCACGAGGCCGAGATGACCAAAGCGCGGATCGTGGCGACACGCCTCCTCGTCGAGCGGCTTGGGCGTCTTGCAATGGTCACAGAGCTGGCGCACCAGGCGCTGGGCGACAACGGCGCGCAGCGTCGATCGCAGCAGATAGCCTTCGACGCCGAGATCGAGCAGCCGCGGCACGGCCGCTGCGGCGGTTTCCGTATGCAGCGTGGTCAAGACGAGATGGCCGGTCAGCGCCGCATGCACGGCGACATGCGCCGTCTCGCTGTCTCTGATCTCGCCGACCATGATGACGTCGGGATCCTGACGCACGAAGGAGCGCAGCGCGCTGGCGAAGGTCAGCCCGATCGCCGGCTTGATCTGCGACTGGTTGATGCCGGGGATCTCATATTCCACGGGATCCTCGACGGTGAGGATCTTGCGCTCCGGCGTGTTGAGCATCGACAGGATGGTCGCGAGCGTCGTGGTCTTGCCGCTGCCGGTCGGTCCCGTGATCACGATCATGCCGTGCGGCAAGGTGATCAGACGCCGCAGCGCCGCGTCATCGCGTGCCGCCAGGCCGAGGCGGTTCGCCACGAGCTGCGAGCGGTCCTTGGGCAGGATGCGCAGCACCGCGGACTCGCCCGCTTGCGTCGGCATGATCGCGACGCGGACATCGATGTCGGTGCGGCCGGCACGAATCCGCGCCGCGCCGTCCTGCGGCAAGCGCCGCTCGGCGATGTTGAGGCCGGCGACGATCTTGATGCGCGAGATCACCGCCTGCGGCAGCACGCCCGCAGGCGCCGGAATCGGACGCAGCAGACCGTCGACGCGCAGCCTGACGACGAGCCCGGTCGAGAACGGCTCGATGTGAATGTCGCTGGCGCGCATCTCGACTGCTTTTTCGATGAGATCATTGACGGCGCGCACCACCGGCGCGCCACTCGCGAGATCGCGCAGACTTTCGATGTCGTCGTCGCGTAGCTCCTGGCTCGGCGACGTCTCGGCTTCCTCGGTGCCGCCGAGCCGCTGGTCGAGAACGACAGCGACATCCTCGTGGGAAGCGACCTTGAATATCGTGCCTGCGCCGAGCACCAGCTCAGCCGCCCTTCGCACCGCCTGATCGGTCGGATCGGCCATTGCAAAGACGGCTGCTCCCTCGGACGTCTTGTAGGGATAGCCGAGCACCTCGCGCAGGAAGCGGTCCGAGAACTCTCCCACCGCGGGCGTGGCCGCCATCAGCTCGCGCACCGATACGCGTTCCAAGCCGGTAAAGCGGGCGGCCTCTTCCGCAAAGGCTTCGGCGGTCAGGCCGAACCTGTCCCACGGCGCAATCTGGGTCTCGCCCGCGGCTCCGCCGTCGGCGGCCGCCTTCGGGTGGCGCTGTCGCAAATAGGCATGAAATTGGGTCGACAGTGTACCGCTCATGGCGTGATCCGGGTAGCGCCCGTGCCGGCACATCGTCTCGGCACCCCGCAGCTGGCTACCGACGTTATTGATCGCGAACATGACGGCTGTACGAATGCGGAAGGCGACGGCATTTCCAACACACCTGCGGCGCAAAGGTGAGCCGCGGTCACCGGATATACATAAGTGTCATATTGCGCCGCTATGCAGGCAGCGCGGTCCAAACGAGACGTCATCCCGTTTCGACCGGTCAACACGAGTAGATCGGTAAGTTCATGTTTGGTATCGGCAATCGAAGCCAGTCCGCTGCGGTTGTCCGTCATGCCTCGTTGCTCGCGATCGCAGTCCTGCTCGCGTCCTGCAACATGGCGACGCTCGGCACGCAGGCCACCGCGCCGGCGGATGTCGACGTCATCGACAAGGTGCGTTCGCTCGACACTCTGCCGCGCGGCGATCAGCCGGTTGCCAGCATCCAGGGACGTCCGGAGGTCGAGCGCGCCAGCGCGCGGACCTACCAGGGCACGATGGTCCAGGAGGTCGCCGAGATCAGGCCGTTGCCTTCGGCCGACGGCAAGGGCTATGACCTCAACTTCGAAAACAGCCCCATCGCGCTGGTTGCAAAGGTCGTGATCGGCGACATTCTCGGGGCCGGCTACTCGATCGATCCCCGGGTGCAGGGCAGCGTCAGCCTGGTCTCGGCCAGGCCAGTCCCGAAGTCCGACATCCTGTTCGTGCTGGAGAGTGCGCTTCGCCTCTCGGGCGTCGTGCTGGTGCGCGACGCCGGGGGCTACAAGCTAACGCCGCTCGGCGACGCCATCGGCGCCGGGCGGATCGATGGCGAGGCCGCCCGCGCCGAACCCGGCTACGGCGTATCGGTGGTGCCGCTGCAATATGTCGGCGCCCAGACCATCCTCAAGCTGATGGACAGCTTCGCGACGCGCGCAGGCAGCGTGCGCGCGGATGCAACCCGCAACCTGCTGCTGATCCAGGGCACCGGGCCCGAGCGGCGCTCCGCGATCGACACGATCATGAGCTTCGACGTCGACTGGATGCGCGGCCAGTCGGTCGGCATCTTTCCCGTCAGCAACTCAGCTCCGGAGCCCCTCGTTGCCGAGCTCGAGAAGATCATGGATGCCGGCGAGAACGGGCTGAGCCAGAACCTGGTGAAGCTGCAGGTCGTCAGCCGCCTCAACGCGATCATGGTCGTGGCACGCAAGCCGGCGCTGCTGCAGAGCGCCGCCACCTGGATCCGCCGGCTCGATCAGGCCGACTCCGGGCGCACCAGCGTCCACGTCTACCGGATCCGCTATGGCGATGCGCGCCAGCTGGCCAAGGTCCTGGGCGAGATGTTCGGCGGCTCGGCGGCATCGTCCTCCGACAGCGCCGATGGCCAGATTGCGCCGGGATCGGATGGCGCGACGAGTTCGGTCGCCGATCGGCTGTCCTTCAACACCAATGCGGCAGGCTCTTCGAACGCGAGCGCGAACGCCTCCAGCCGGCCCCAAGGCGCCGGCGGCCTGGCCGGCGCGCAGACATCGACCTCGTCGTCATCCAGCAGCACGCCGGCCTCGACGGGATTGGAACCTCGCGCCGCTGGTGGCGGCGGCCAGGGGGTGATGCAGAACATCCGAATCACGCCGGACACGGTGAACAACTCGCTGCTCATCTATGCCGACCGTGAAAACTACCGCATCATCTCCAGCACGCTGCAGCAGCTCGATCAGCCGGTGCTGCAGGTCGCGATCGACGCGACCATCGCCGAGGTGACGCTGACCAATGAATTGTCGTACGGCGTGCAGACATACCTCTCGAGCAAATTCCTCGGACTCGGAACCGACCGCGGCTCGATCAGCAATACCCAGGCCACCTCGGTCGCCACGGCGACGGCCTCTACGGTGTCGACGGCCCTGATCAATCGCGCCCTGCCCGGCTTCAACTTCCTGATCGGGCATGAAAACTCGCCCAACGTGATCCTGGACGCGCTGCACACGATCACCAGCGTCAAGGTGCTGTCCAATCCTTCGCTGGTCGTGATCAACAACCAGACCGCCACCTTGCAGGTCGGCGACGTCGTGCCGGTCTCGACCGGCAGCGCCACGGTGCTGTCGTCGAGCAACACCGTCGTCAACACCATCGACTATCGCAACACCGGCATCATCCTGCGCGTCGTGCCGCGCATCGCCGCCAATGGCAATGTGCGGCTCGAAGTCGAGCAGGAGATCAGCAACGTGGCCGCACAGAGCACGTCGAGCCTCACGCCGACCGTCTCCCAGCGCAAGGTCAAGAGCGCCATCTCGGTTGCAAACGGCCAGACCGTGCTGCTCGCGGGACTGATCAGCGAACAGCAGAACGGCAGCCGCAACGGCATTCCCGGCTTCGACGAGATTCCGCTGCTTGGCGATACATTCTCGCACCAGGACAAGAAGGGCACGCGGACCGAGCTGATCATCTTCATCCGGCCGCAGATCATCCGGGACGGCAGCGATGCGCATCAGGTGGCCGAAGAACTGCGTTCCAAGCTTCGCGGATCAGTCGGAGCAAGCATCACGGATGAGCTGCGTGTCCACACCAATCGTTGATATCGGCCGCCGGACGACGCTCACGATGCGGCGCCGCGCTCTCGCCTTGACCGCAGCATGCCTGCTGCTCGGCACGTTGTCGCCAGCGCGCGCCGATTCGATCGGCGCCGCCCGCAGCGCCTATGCGCGCGGAGATTTTGTGCGCGCTGTCCGCGTGCTGACGCCACTCGCTCTGCACGGCGATCCCAGAGCACAGGCGATGCTCGGCTTCATGTACGAGAACGGATTCGGTACGCCGCAGGCTTACGTCGTCGCCAGCGATCTCTATTGCCAGGCTGCCGCCGCCGGCAATCCGTTCGGCCAGGCCATGCTCGGCCTGATGTACGACAAGGGACACGGCGTTCCACAGGATGTCGTGCTCGCCTACAAATGGCTCGACCTCGCCGCAGCCGCCGCCAGCCGTGCGCAACGCAACTATTACCTGCGCCTGCGCAACGCGGTCGCCTCGAAGATGTCGACCAGCCAGATCGCGCAGGGCCAGGCGCTCGCGCTGAGCTGGGTGCCGGGCCAGCTCTGAGCGCGGCGACGGCCGCGCATCCCGCCGCCACGGCAACACTCACAAAGCAACATTCACAAAACCGAAGCACGACCGACACCACGTTGCAATTTGTTGCCGCGATACATCGTCGCAGGCAATCGCTCATCCAGACTGCGTGCGCCAGCCACACCACTCCGTCCGGAGATGTCCATGACCAGAACAGTCACGCGGTCCAAGGCGCTCGCGCTTGCGACCACTGCCGTCTTTACCGCCACCAGCATCGCGCCAGCCTTTGCAGGAACGGCGACCAGCACGCCGATCGAGCACGTCATCATCATCGTCGGTGAGAACCACACCTTCGACAATCTGTTCGGCACCTACAAGCCCAAGGCGGGCCACAGCATCGACAACCTGCTCAGTAAGGGAATCGTCAACGAGGACGGCACGCCTGGCCGCCATTTCAAGAAGGCCGAGCAGCGGATCGGACGCGACGAGGTGCGCTACACGGCCGAGACGGTGTCGACCGGCGCCTACACGGTGCTGCCGCAGCCCTACACCACCTACGGAATCGGCCTGCCGCAGAACGTCCTCGACACCCGCTTTCCGGCCAATCTTCCCAACGGGCCGTACCAGATCTCGAAATACGTCACTTACGCCGCCTACACCGGAGATCCGGTGCACCGCTTCTTCCAGATGTGGCAGGACATCGACGGCGGCAAGCACGACAAATTCGTGTGGGTCGAGCAGAGCATCGGCACCGGCTCCAATGGACAGCCCTTTCCGGCCGGCGGGTTCAACCCGATGGAAGGGGCCATCTCGATGGGCTTCTACAACATGAACCCGTTCACCGATGCGTCCGGCAAGGCGCAGCCCGGTGATGCGCCGTTCTTCAAGGCGCTCGCCGACGAGTACGCGATCAGCGACAATTATCACCAGGCCATCATGGGCGGCACCGGCGCCAACTTCCAGGCCCTCGTGACCGGCCACGCGGCGTTCTTCACCAATCCCGAGATGATGAACGGCGCTCCCGCCGTGCCCTACGCCAACCAGATCGAGAACCCGGATCCGGTCGCCGGCACCAACAACTACTACAAGCAGGACGGCTACAGCGGCGGCTCCTATGTCAACTGCTCTGATCCGAGCGCGCCCGGCGTTTCTGCCATCAACGAGCAGCTGTTCAAGAATGGCGTCTACAGCAACAATTGCGCGCCGAACCACTATTATCTCGTCAACAACTACAGCATGTTCTGGAACCAGAGCAGCACCAAGCAGAACGCGCTCGGCTCCGACAAGTTCGTGCTGCCGCCGCAGAGCGCGCCGACCATCGCCGACGTAATGACGGCGAAGGGCGTGTCCTGGAAGTACTACAGCGCCGACCGCGGCGACGACGCCACGACCTTCGCCAGCAGCGTCGATGGCGTGCCGCTGCTGTTCCACTCCTATTGCGGAATTTGCGACCCGCTCACCGGCTTCATCAAGATCATGAAGACCCCGGCCGAGGAAGCCAAGCTGCAGAACTACGGCGCCTTCGTGAAGGACGTGCAGAACAACACGCTGCCCGCGGTGTCGTTCGTGCGTCCGTTCGAGGCTCTCGCCGGCCATCCCGCCGACTCGACCACGGACCTCTATGAGAAATTCCTCGAGGCCCTGATCAATCGCGTCAAGGCCAACCCGCAACTCTGGGCCAAGACGGCCATCTTTATCACCACCGACGAGGGCGGCGGCTATTACGACTCCGGCTACGTCCAGCCGGTGGACTTCCTCGGTGACGGCACCCGTATCCCCTTCATCCTGGTGTCGCCGCTGGCCAAGAAGGGGCACGTCGATCACACCTATTACGACCACGTCTCGCTGCTGAAGTTCATCGAGCGCAACTGGCGGCTTCCCACGATCTCGGCGGTCAGCCGCGACCGGCTGCCCAACCCGATCCATGATCGCGACGACAACCGCTATGTGCCGAAGAACCGTCCGGCGATCGGCGACCTGATGAACCTGTTCGCCTTCGGCGACGATGACGGCGATCACGACGGCTGGCATCATCACGACCACGACCATCACGGTGACGGCGACGATCGCTGATCGAGCTTTCGACGTCTGCCATCGCTCAAGAAAACAGGAGCCCGCCGCGGTCCGCGGCGGGCTTTTTCTGCCACTGCGGCAGCGCCGTGTCCGATGTGTATCACCGTCAATCCGTCAGCTGATTGTCAGCGGATCGTCACGTCCCCGTTAACGACGCTCCGCATCGTCGCACGGCCGCTTCCACACGAGCGGCTCAATGCAACCGAGGTCTTGGGGGATCTTGCGACATGCTATTTCGACCGTCATTCAAATCAGCCTTTCACGGACTTGCTACTCTGTCTCTGACCTTGTCGGTACTTTCGTTCGCCGCCGCGGCGCCGAGCCTTGCGCATGACGACCGCGACGACGACGACACCTATACCATCGGCCTGTGGGGCGACCTGCCCTACTCCACGCTGCAGGCCACGGTCGGCGTGCCGAACCTGATCGCCGACATGAACGCCCACCGTCTGAAGTTCACCGTGCACGATGGCGACCTGAAGCAGGGCTCCAATTCGGCATGCGACGCCGGCCTCTATGCCCAGGCGCTCGCCTTTCTCAACAGCCTCGAGGCGCCGGCGATGTTCACGCCGGGCGACAACGACTGGGTCGATTGCGACCGCCCCTCGAATGGCGGATTCAATTCGCGCGACCGCCTCGACTACGAGCGCAAGGTGTTCTTCTCGACGCCGTTCTCGCTCGGCCAGCGCAAGCTGCGCCAGGAGGTGCAGAGCGACGCGCTCTGTCTGGGAGCCAACGGCACCAAGGTCGGCTGCGTGGAGAACCGTCGCTGGACCGTGGGCCGCGTGACCTACGCGACGCTGAACGTCCAGGGCTCCTGCAACAATCTCTGCGACACCAATCCCGATCCGGACGAGTACAACGCGCGCAATGCCGCCGTCATCCTTTGGATGCAGCAGACCTTTGCCGAGGCCAAGAAGCGCAATTCGGCCGCCGTGATGTTCATCACCCAAGGCAATCCGGGTTGGGACCAGGCAGATCCCACCCGCGCGCCGCTGCGCGATGCCAAGACGCTTGCCGAGACCGACGGGCAGCCCGACGGCTTCGTCAGCTTCCTGACCGCGCTGCGCACCGAGGTCGAGGCGTTCCGCAAACCGGTCGCCTATGTCCACGGCGATTCGCACTACTTCCGGATCGACCAGCCGTTCCTCAACAGCGCCGGCCAGCGGCTGGAGAACTTCGTTCGCGTCGAGACCTTCGGCGACAACCAGGGCAACGGCAACAACGACGTGCGCTGGGTCAAGGTGACCGTCGATCCGCGCAGCCGCGACGTGTTCTCCTATCAGCCCGTCACGGTGCCCGCGAACCGCACCGCGGTGCCGGCACCGACCCGGAACTAAGACCCGCCAGATGATCAAGTCGCCTGGCCGCGAGGCTGGGCGACTTGTGCCTCCTCATGCGACCTGTCGAGGGCGACTGCCCCTGACTGACGATCAACGCCACCTACGTGAAGGTACATCAGAACGGCCGCATCATCTCGGTCGCAGTGATCATCGTGATTGGCGTGAACAGCGACGGCCGCCGCTATTCTGCTTTTGTCAGCAGCTCGATCTCGAACCGCTCATGTAGCCTATGACGAACCAATTCCAGCGTAGGTCGCACCTGTGATGCCGAGGGTCCGCCCTTGCGGATCGATCAGCACGCCGGGATTCATGATGCCGCTCGGATCGAGCACGCGCTTGGCCCCGGCGAACGCCTGCCGCATCAGGTCCGGCACCTCCTTCTCGTAACCGCTCCGGTGGTCGCGGCCGACGGCATGATGGTGCGTGCTGGTGCCGCCGTGCCGAATGACCGCATCATTGCAGGCGGCCTTGATGTCGCGCCAGCGCGCCAGCGCATTGCCGATGTTTCCGTCACTGTCGCCCTGCGCCATGAAGGTGAAATAGGGTGCGGGGCCGTCAGGATAGACATGCGTGAAGCGGCAGGACAGGCTGGTTCTCACGCCCGTCACCCGTTCGATGGCATCGGCGACGTCGGTGCGGACGCCCTCGTAGAACGCGTCGAAGCCGCTCCAGGTCACGGCGCTCTCGAACGTGTCCAGGATGGCGCCGAGCCTGGTGGTCTCGTCGCGCCAATACGGCATGCGCAGGAAGGCGTTGCGCCATTCGCCGGCAGAGCCTTCGCGCTGCGCGGTGCCGCCGTCCTCGCCGCGCAACGATCGCTCGAGCTCCGCCGCATCCCATTCACCGCCGTGATCTGCTGCAAGCTCCAGCGCCCTGCCGATCCAGGCGTTCAGCGGATGATCGGAGGATTCGAAACCAATGATGAGAGTCGGCGCCTTGCCGTCACCCACCCCCGCGAAAGCCACTTCTGCCGCGTCGAGCAGCCGGCAGTTCGTCGGCTGTAATCCGGACTGCGCCAGCGCGCGGACACACGACACCGCCTTGCCGATCGTCGCAAATCTCACCGATGCCGACGCTCTGAAGCGCGGCCGGTCCTGCAGCCGCATCCAGGCCTCGGTGATCACGCCGAAGATGCCTTCCGACCCGATCACCAGCCGGTCGGGCGCCGGACCTGCGCCAGAGCCCGGGAGACGCCGGGTCTCGAACACGCCGGCCGGCGACATGACCCTGGTGCTCTCCACGAAATCATCAATGTGGGTGTACTGGGTCGCGAAATGGCCGCCCGCCCTGGTTGCAATCCAGCCGCCCAGCGTGCTGAACTGAAAGCTCTGCGGAAAATGCCTGAGCGTCAGCCCGTGCGGGCGCAGCGCCGATTCCAGCGCGGGGCCGAGCATGCCGGCGCCGATGCGCGCCGCCCGGCTGGTCCGATCGAGCTCCAGGATGCTGTTGAAACGTTCCATGTCGAGCGACACGGTCGCGTCGTAGCTCTCGCCGACGTCGGGCTCCACGCCACCGACGACGCTGGTTCCGCCGCCGAACGGCACGACGGCGATGTTGGAGCTCGCAGCCCACTCCAGAATGCGCGCAATGTCCTCTTCGTTGCGTGGATAGGCGACCCAGTCGGGCGCGTGCGGAGCGTGCCGCATCCACATCCGCGCCACGTCCGCAAAACTCTTGCCGTAGGCGTGCGTCAGGCGGTCGTAAGGCGTCGCCGAGAGGACGTCCTGCAGGGCTTCCAGAGCAGGCTTGCGCGGCGCCCGCAGCTCGAAATCCTCCAGCCGCGGGGCTGCGAGATCGGGACCGGGCCGGCCGATCGCCTGGACCAGCCGCCGCGCGGCGCTGGTTTCAGATGCGCTGAGGCCGTCGTCGAGATAACCCCAGCCCCAGAAGCGCTTCTCCGGCAGGGACGACAGCGTCGCAGGTCTCGTCATCGCACGACCTCGCTGATTAGAACATTGGGAGTGATATCGGTATAGCGCGCAACGTCCGCCATGATCTCCTTGCCATGCGCCGCCATTCCGGCCTGAAAGCCGTCGAGGCTCGCGAACACCATGTGAGCCACAGCCACCACCGGCGGCGGGTTGCCGGCGCCGTCCGACAGGCATCTGTCAATCTCGACATAGGCCAGCCCGTGCGCCGTCAGCCGCTCGCGCAGCAGCGCCCGGTGCGTGTCGTGATAGTAGTCATGGTCGAAACGGACGTTCGCCTTGGCAGGATAGCTGACCGTGACGCGGATCATCTGGACGTCTCCTCTCGGGTTGCTGCCGCCATGTCGCGAAGCTTCACCTTGTCGATCTTGCCGACGGCGGTCAGCGGAAGCGCGCCGACGATCCGCAGATCGACCGGCGCGGAAATCGGATCGTTGACGAGCTGGCGGCATTCGGCGAGCAGCGTCGCCTGATCGCTTGTGGCGCTCTCACGCAGCGTAACGAACGCGAACGGCACTTCGCCCGCGCGCGCGTCGGGCCGGGCGACGACGGCCGCAGCTCCGATGGCGGGATGCGCGAGGAGGCTCTCCTCCACCGCCCGCGGGTCCACGCTGTGGCCGCTGCGCTTGATGAGATCCTTGCTGCGGCCGGAAATCCAGAAGAAGCCTTGCACATCGACGTGCCCGAGATCGCCGGTCGCGAGCCAGCCGGGAGCTGCGAATGCCTGCTCCGTCTGATGAGGATCGGCATATCCCTTGAAGACGTTTGGTCCCCTGATCAGGATCTCGCCGGTTTCTCCGCAGGCACAGTCGCGCTGCCACCGGCCGTCGTCGTCGAGCCTGGCGACCTTCATGTCCTGGTAGGGCAAGCGAAGACCGATCGAGCCGATATGGCGCGGGCCGCGCACCGGGTTGAGGCTGCTCACGCAGGTGCCCTCGGTCAGACCATAGCCTTCGAGAATGGTCAGGCCCGACCGTGCTTCGAAATCACGCACCAGTCGTTGGGGAAGCGGCGCCGAGCCGCAGATTGCGAAACGGAGGGAGCTCGTATCGGCGTCCGCGGGATCGACGGCGAGAAGGGCCGCGTAGACCGTGGGCACGGCGCTGAAGGCCGTGGCGCGAACGCGTTCCACGATCCGCCAGAAGCCGCTGATGACGTCGGGATTGCGGAAGCCTTGCGCACTCAGCAGCACGAGCTGTGCGCCCTGCAGCAGAGGCGCGAGGCTCAGCGGAATCACGGCATGGACGTGAAACAGCGGCAGGCCGACCAGGATCACGTCCGACGCCGTGAAGCCGACGAGGTGCGCGACGGCCCACGCCTCATAGAGCTGGTTGCCATGCGTATGAGCGGCGATCTTGGGCGCCCCGGTGGTACCCCCGGTGTGAAAACGCGCCGCCGGACTATCGTGTGTCAGATAGCAGCCGAGCTCGGATGGCGGCATCGCGGCCGAGGCCACGACATCCTCCAGGGTGGTCACCGAGACCCCGTCAGGCATTCCCTCGCCCCCCTCGCCGATGACGAGAACGCATCTCAGGCCAGGGCTTTCGGCGGCGACCATGCATGCGGTCTGCCACGCCGCGGCATTGCGCGCAGGGCCTTCGACGACCAGCGCCTGACAATCCGAAGCCCGGACGATTGCAGCGACGACGTGAGGCGCAAGCGCGGGATTGATCGGGCACGGAATCCCGGCGATCTGCCCGCCGAGATAGGCGCAGTAGAATTCGGGAACGTTGGTCAGCAGCAGCCCGATCGACCGTTCGCCGCCGGCAACCGATGCCAGCCAATGCGCGACGGCTTCCGCCTGCCGGCGCAGCTCATCATAGGTCCACGCGTCGATCCCTCCGTCATGGCGGCCCTCGACCAGGAAGCTCACCGCGACCTTGTCGGCATGCCGCCGTGCCGTGGCCTCGAACGCCTGCCAGATGCTGGCATGCGGCAGGCGCGCGGCGAGCGGAGCCTCCCGCTCGATCGCCTCGATCTCGGTGAGGTCGGCGACGCCGGGATGATCCATGGCTCACCCCCGCAACGCCTGGAACAGGTCCTTGCCGAGCACCGCGGACGCGGCGATCAATCCGCCGACCATCGCACCGCTGACGCCCGCGCCAGCCACGTCCTGCCCGCTGAAATAGAGCCCGCGAACCGGACCCGGCCCACGCATCCAGCCTTGCGCGAACCGCTCGGGCGTTTGCGCGTAGGACATGAAGTCGCCATGGCGGCGGCCGAGGAAATGGTTGAAGCTCAAGGGCGTGGCCAGCTCCGCATGAACGACCTTGCCGTGCGTCTGCGGATAGAAGCGGTCGACTTCGGCCAGCATGTCAGCCGTGAGCCGCGCCTTCAGCTCCTCATACTCGGCGCTACGCCGCTTCCAGTCGCTCCCGGCAAAAGGCGCGAACAGATCCCAGTGCGACAGGCTGCAGATGTCGATGGTCGAGCGGCCCGGGTAGCGCGCCGGCCAGCTCGGATCCTTGGCGGACGGCTGCGAAATGAAATGCAGAGGCATCGGCCGGTTCGACGGCGATTGCGCAAAGCGCTCCCAGTTCGCAACGAGATCGGCACCGGGGTGCGCCCACAGATTCGCCGGGTCCATGCCCAGTTCGTCGTTTGACGCCGACAGGCCGATGTTCAGCATCACGTAGCATTGCGACGGCCGCAGCGTCCGTGAGTTCGCCTTCAGCCCCGCAACATCCGGTGCATCCTCGTCTGCGAGCATGTCGAGCGTCTGATCGATGCCTGCGGCGCTGATGATCGCGGGCGCTTCGATGATCTCGCCATCCGCCATCTCCACGCCGACGGCCACACCTTTGCGCACGACGATCCGGCGCACCTCGGCGGCCACGAGAATGCAGCCGCCGCCGTCGTGTATCGTCTCAGAGATGGTCTCCGCGATGCGCCCGGATCCGCCGACGGGATAGCTGGCGCCCTCGATGTAGTGCTTGATCACCATGGCGTGGACCGCGAACGACGCCATGCTCGGCAGCAGCGCGTAGTCCCCGTAATGGCCACAGAGAACGGCGATGAGCTCCTGGTCCGAGGTCAAGTCCCCGAGCACCTCGAGCACGGTCCGGCGCGAATAGTCCAGGAATGCGGCGCCTGCGCTCGCACGCTCGGCGCTGATCATGTCCTGGGGCAGCGCGCGATTGGCGAAATGCGCCCGGGCCGCACGGTTGGCGCCCATGATCAGGTCGACATAGGCATCGATGGCCGCCGCCTCGCGCGGGAAATAGCTCTTCATGCGCTCCTTGAAGCGCTCGGTGCCGGATACGTAGTCGTAGACACGCTCGCCGATGACGATGCGGTTGTAGACGTCGGGCATCGGCGCCCAATCCAGCCGCCCTCCCGTCACGCGGTCGAACAGGCGTGCGAGACCACTCGAGCGCCGATGCACCTCGCCCATGTAATGGAGGCCTGCATCCCATTCGAAGCCATTGCGCTTGAAGACCTGCGTGCATCCGCCGGCAACCGCGTGCCGTTCGAGCACCAGCGTCCGCTTGCCCTCCGTCGCCAGAAGCGCGGCGGTGGTAAGGCCGCCGGCGCCCGAGCCGATCACGATCGCATCGTAGGACCCGGCCAGCGCGCCGCTGGCGCGTTGACGCTTGTAGCTCGCGTCGGTCGTCATGGTCCCCTCCCGGGTATTTCTTATGGTCGCCAAGGATGGCGCAGACGGCTGGCTCTGGACATGAGACGTCGCGCCAATCACTATCGATGACACGCCAACCGCCGCCCGGGTCCGCCGCATGCAAACCGTCATTTCGTCCTGGATCTCGGTGATGCTGCAGGAGCTTCGGCACCAGGGGCTCAGCCCACGCGAGCTGGCGCCATGGTTTGCCCAGGTCGATCGCGCCGCGCCGACCCGGCAGCTCCAGCAGGTGATGGTGCGCCGCATCTGGCGCCACGCCATGAAGGTGAGCCATGATCCGCTGCTCGGCCTCAAGGTGGGAGCAGCCCTGCCGCTTCAGGCGATGAACATCCTCGGCTTGATCATCATCCATAGCGCCTCGTTGCGAAAGGCGCTCGCCGCGACCGTCAGGTACCAGAGCCTGATCAGCAATTCCGGCCGCTTCTCGCTGTCCGTTTCAGGACGCAACGCGCAACTGAGCTACATGGTCAGCGACGGCCCGGTCCCGATGCATCCGGCACAAATGGATTCGGTGTTCGCTGGCTATCTTGGCCTGCTCTATCGGTCTGCACCCCGCCTGCGTCCCGAGAGCGTGGAGCTCCCCGGCGGGCAGCCTCGCGCGCGCAAGAGCTACGAACAGCATTTCGAGTGTCGCGTGGTTCTTGGAGCAGGCCAGCCCCGCATCTGCTTCAAGACGCAGGATCTGGACGACCCCTGGATCGGGGCGGATCAGGACCTACTGCGCATGCTCGTCGGCCGCGCCGACCTTGCCTTGCAGACACGGGGGCACGCCGACACGCTCGTCGATCATGTCGTCGCTCATATCACGGCGAAGGGATTTGACGCGACCAGTTGCGCAGACGTCGCATGCGCGATGAGCTTGAGCACGAGGACCCTGCAGCGCCGCCTCACCGAGGCCCGGACCAGCTTTCGCAAGCTGGTCGAGGCGGCACGCATGGATGAGGCTCTGCGACTGATGAACGATCGCAGCCTGTCGATTTCCGAAATTTCGAGAAGCCTCGGCTATTCCGAGCCGAGTGCGTTCTCGTTTGCGATCCGGACCCACTTCGGGGCGACACCGCGCGCCTTGCGCGAGCAGATCGCGGGTGTGGCTGACATGGACACCGGCTCTCGCCACCTCACCAAATAAGGGGCGCAACGGCAGCCGATGCAGAGTGCGCGCTGCCTTCAACGCGTCACCTCGACGATCGCGACCTCTAGACGGCCTCCGACTCCGGCTGGCGTGCTGCTGCGGGCTTCACGGCACGATCGGACAACCGGGCATTGATTTCGGTCGCGATGAACCGGGCATCGGCATCCACGCCGGAGAACCGCCCCGACCCCCACGTATGCAGCCACGGCAGGCCGAGAAAATACAGACCGCTCTGGGACGTCACGCCCCGCCGGTGCGACGGCTGACCGGCCCCGTTGAAGACCGGCGCGTTCAGCCAGCGGAAATCGGGCCGGAAGCCGATGCACCAGATGATGGACGAGATTCCGGCAGCCTCGAGGTCGAGCGCGGCCGGCTCCTCCGACGGCTGCCATACTGGCTGATAGACCACGCCCGGCGGCACATCGATGCCGTTCTCGGCGATGTAGCGGTCGATCGACGCATTGATGCCGTTGTAGACGCGGTCGGCCTCGTCGAGCGATGCCTTCAAGGTCGGCCGGAAGGTCAGGCGCTCCGCGTCGACGCCGTCGAGCAGTCCATAGAGCTGCATGCCTTCGCGCGCGAATTTGCGCAGGTCGATGTCACGGCCGCCATCGCGGCCGGTCAGATAGTGGTTGGTGTTGTCGCGGACGCCCTCGCGCAGCGGATGCTTGTCCACCGGCATATCGTAGTAACCCATGTCGCAGAGCCAGGCCACGACGTCGCGGCCGCGATAGAAACGGGCGCAGCGCGGCGCATCGCCGACCGCGAGATGCACCTTGCGGCTGGCCAGATGCAGGTCCTCTGCGATCTGCGCCCCGGACTGTCCGGAGCCGACCACCAGCACCGCGCCGTCCGGCAGCGCCTGGGAGCTGCGATACTGCTCCGAATGCATCTGCACGATATCAGCCGGCAGCTTGACCGCGCCGTCCGGAATGATCGGCACGCTGTAGCCGCCGGAGGCGACCACGACCTGGTCGGCCGTGTAGTTGCCGTCCGACGTCGCGACCGTGAACACGCCATCCGCGCGCACCGACACGCCGGTGACGGCTGTGTTCTCGCGCAAGGGCGCGTCGACCTTGCTGCGGAATTCGGCGAGATAGGCCAGGATCTCGTCCTTCTTCATGAAGCCGTCGGGATCGCTGCCGCTGTAGGGATGTCCCGGCAGCTGGCACTGCCAGTTCGGCGTCACCAGGCAGAAATTGTCCCAGCGCTGATCGTGCCAGGCATGCATGGCCTGTTTCTTCTCGAACACCAGATGCGCAATGCGGCTGCGCCTGAGATAATAGCTGATCGACAGGCCGGCCTGTCCGCCCCCGATGACGAGAACCGGATAATGGGAAACGGCGGAATTGGTCATGCGTGACTCCTTCTCATTCCTCGAATGCAATGATCGCGACGCGCCCTTCGGGCACCGTCTCGAAGCGGGCGGCGGTGGCCTCGATCTGGGCGAGCTGCCCCATCGCGCGTGAGCAGGCGAAGCCGAACTTCTCGCGCACCCGCTCGCTGGCCAGGGTCAGCGCGGTGCGGCTGCGTGCCAGGAAATCGGGCAGCGCATAGCTCTCGCCTTCCGCGAAATGCTCCTTGATCACCAGCGACGGCGAGTAGCAGGCCTCTTCGGTGCCGTCGGGCCAGCGCACATGGAAGATCATCTCAGGCAATGTGAAGCTCCCGCATGTCGTTGTAGACCGGCAGGTGGCGGTGCGCGGTGGCGAGCCAGCCGTGGCAGCGCGCGACCTTCAGACCGTCGGCACGCAGGCGCGAGCGGACCGGTTCGCTGATGACGGTCGCCATCGCATTGGCGATCGAGCCGACATTGAGCGGATCGCACCAGACCACGTCGTCGCTACCGAGATATTCCGTGAAGGGGGCGATGTGCGAGGCGACCACCGGGCAGCCGCTCGCCATCGCTTCCAGCACGACCAAGCCGAAGCCTTCGCGCAGCGAGGGGAAGATCAGCGCATCCGCGATCCGGTACAGCGCCGGCATCTCCTCATCCTGCATCACGCCCGCGATCACCAGCGCGTCCGGCGGCAGACCGGCCTCGTCGATCTGCGCCTTGAACCGCTGCTGATAGGCGCCGTGGTCGAGCACCGAGGCGCCGCCGGCGATCACGAGCTGCGCAGTGGGGTGGATCTGGCGCAACTGGCAGAAGGCGGCGAGGATCCTCCGCGAATTCTTGCGCTCCTCGATGCCGCCGACGCTGAGCAGGATCGGGCCGTCGCCGAGATTGAGTCGCCGGCGCAACGCCTCGTCCTCTGCGGCGGCTTGCACGGTGAAGCGGGCGAGGTCGACGCCGTTGCCGACCTGCGTGGCCGGACGGCCGAATTCCTGCGCGATGCGCTCGCTCCACATCCGGCTGACCGTGAGAATGCGGTCCGCATTCGCGATCGCGCGATGCTGCAGCTCCTGCAGCCGCTGGTCAGCAAACTCGTCGATATGATGGACGGTGCGGATGAAGCCACGGATCAGGCCGCGCGCCTTCAACGCCGCCAGCGCGTTGCCGGAGATGCCGTCCTGGGCATGGTAGACATCGAAGCTGCGATGTTCGCTCCGCTCGAAATGCGCGACATAGTCGCGGATGCGCTGCTCGACCATGGCGGTGACGCCGGCTGGCGCCGGCCCCGCCGCGACCGACACCGTCGGGCTAATCCCGCGGCGAAAGAAGCCTGTCCCGCCCGGATCCGGCGCATGTACCACCGCGTCGTGGCCGAGCCGGTTCAGCGCGCCGGCAAGCTCGAGCGCGTGCACCACACCACCGCGGGCATTGACGGAATGAGTGAGGATCGCGATGCGATAACGCCGGGTCATGGCGTGGCTCCTGCCGTCGCCGGCCTGGCGCAGCCGAGCAGCGTCCGTTGCGCGAGATCCCAGATCACTTCGCTCGCGATCCCCTGGGTGATGGAGACCACCGGCGGCTCCACGACCTCGCCGATCACGGCGGCCGCGATATCGCGGCAACGGAAGCGGGTCAGGATATCAGGCACATGCGCCGCCGGTGCCGCGAGCAGATAGCCGAAGCTCGGAAAAGTCTGCAGCCACCGTTCCAGCTCGACACCCGCCGGCTTCGGGATCGCGGCGAGATCGATGGTGATGCCGACGCCGGAGCATTCGGCGAGCATCACGGCGGTGCCGACGATGCCGCCCTGGCTGATGTCCTTCGCGGCCTTGGCGAGCCCCGCCTCGGCGATCTCAGGCAGGATCTCGAGATCGCCGCGCAGCCGCGCGGCCGGCGCATCGGTGGCCGCTTCCCAGTTCGCGAACGGCGCGCGATAGCGGCCGCGCAGATCGATCGCGGCGATCAGCCGGTCGCTGGGGCGCGCGTCGAAGCTGGTCAGCAGCCGCTTGGCGCGGCCGAGGATCGCGACCGCGAGCTGGCCCTGGTTGCTGCGCACATTGGTGTGGCCGCCGACCAGCGGCACGCCGTAGGTCTGCGCGGCGGCCTTCAATCCCTGCATCACAGGTGCAGCCTGGTCGAGCCCGTCGGACCAGATCGCATTGACGACAGCCGTCGGGCGCCCGCCCATCGCAACGACGTCGGAGATGTTGACCATCACGCCGCACCAGCCGGCGAACCACGGATCGGCGGCGACGAACTCGTTCATGAAGCCTTCGATCGCGAACAGGCTGTAGCCGTCGCCCTCCGGGATCGCCGCGCAATCGTCACCGACGGGCACGGCGCCCTCCCCATTGACGCCGAGCGCCGCGGCCACCGCGGCGATGTCGCCCTTGGCGGCAAGCCCGGGTCCCTGCCGCAGGCGCTGCGCAAGCTCGGACAATACGACCCCGCCGCTCATGTCAGGCCGCCAGCTTCGGCAACGCGAGGAAGCCGATCTCCGGCGTCCTGCACGGCGGGTAATGCGCAAGGTCGGCTTCCATGTGATGATGCGGCCGGCCGTGGAATTCGACCTCGCTAAGGGAGCGCCAATGCATGCGCTGGAACAGCAGCACGTTCTGGCTCTGGACATGGGCCACGAAGCGGCGGCAGCCTAGCGCATGCGCCGAGGACACCGCGAGCTGAATCAGCCCGACGCCGACCGCACCTAACCGGCGGTAGCTCGGCGCAACGGCCAGACGCGATCCCCACCATATCTCGCGCTCGTCCACGCCCGCATGGATGCGGACCGTGCCCACCACGTCCTCCGCGGCAACGCCCATCATCGCCAGCGCCACCAGCGGAATCGCAGTGGCGTCGATCTCGTCGCGGTCGTCGCCCTGGAAGATGCCCTGCTCGGCACAGAACACGCTGCGGCGGAGCGCGGCGGCGCCGCGCTGCTCCCACGCCTCGGTCGCGCGCTTCACCTGGAATTCGGCGGCGAGATAAGGCTTGAACGGCTCGAAGATCATGCGTTCGTCCTCCGCTCATAGGTCGACAGTGCCGAGCAGGCGCCACATTTGCCGCAGCCCGCCTTGATGTCGGTTGCCCTGAGATTGCCGGCGCGCAGCATCTGCGACAACTGCCCAAGGATGGCGTGCATGAACTCCGGCGACGGCGTCGGGTGGCTCTCCAGCGGCGTGCCGGCAATCGGCACGAACGGGACCACGAAGGGATAGACGCCGATCGCAATCAGCTCGCGGCAGACGGCGAGGATGTCATCGCGGCTGTCGCCGAGGCCGGCGAGGATGTAGGTCGAGACCTGGCCGCGCCCGAACACCGGCACGGCGGCGCGGAACGCGGCCATGTAGCGCTCCAGCGGCACCTGGGCCTTGCCCGGCATGATCGCGGCGCGCACCTCGGGCGTCACCGCCTCCAGATGCATGCCGAGCGTATCGATGCCGGCATCCTTCATGCGTTGAAACCAGATGTCGTCGTCAGGCGGCTCGCACTGCCCCTGGATCGGCAGGTCGACCGCGGCCTTGATGGCGCGCGCGCTCTCGACGAGCATCGCAGCACCGCGATCATTGCCGGGCGGCGTGCCGGTCGTCAGCACCATGTGCCTGACGCCGTCGAGCTCGACGGCGGCCTTGGCGACCTCGGCGAGCTGCTCCGGCGTCTTGCGCTCGATGGTGCGGCCGGCCGCGAGCGACTGACCGATCGCGCAGAACTGGCAGGTCTTGGTACGGCTCTGATAGCGGATGCAGCTCTGCAGCACTGTTGTGGCGAGCACGTCGCGCCCATGCAGGGTCGCGATCTTGGAATAGGCAATGCCGTCGGCAGTCGACAGCCCGTAGAATTTCGGCCGTAGCGGAAACGACACGTCGCCGAGCACGACGCCGTCGCGCGTGATGCGGCTGTGACCGGCCGCGTCGGGCTTCTCGACCAGATAGGGACTCTCGAACGCCGGCGCGTTGTGCACCGGGATCATCACGGTCGCGCCGTCGATCGTCAGCGGCGTGTGATCCGAGGGGCCGGCACCGCCGCGCCGGCTCAGGCCCTGCGCCTTGGGATCAACGAGCCGGACCCCGAACGACTGCAACTCGTTGATCAGCTGCTCGGTCGGAAGCATCTGCGGCATGTCGTGTGAGCTCAGCGGTTTCATCGGGCGTGTCTCCGGCAATGGATGAGAAATCGGCGGCGCTGGTGTGCATCGTGGCGGTGGGACCGTCGTTGATCAGCAGCGACAACAATTCAGGGCGCGCATAGTGACCGACCGAGTCCATCATGCGCTTGCGCTTGACGATCAGGGACATGTCGAGATCGGCGATCAGCATGCCCTCGCCTTGCGTCAGCGGCGGCACCAGATGGTTGCCTTCGGGCGAGACGATCGCGGTCATGCAGCCGCCGCGCAGTCCCTTGCGCAGGCCCTCGTCAGGCGAGATCTGAGCGATCTGCTGCTCCGTCAGCCAGCCGGTGGCGTTGACGACGAAGCAGCCGCTTTCGAGGGCGTGATGCCGGATCGTGACCTCCATCTGATCGGCAAAGATCTGCCCGACCATGGAGCCCGGAAACTGCCCCGCATGGATCTCCTCATGCTGGGCCATCAGCGCGTAGCGCGCGAGCGGGTTGTAGTGCTCCCAGCAGGCCAGCGCGCCGACGCGGCCGACCGCGGTCTCCACCACCTTGAGGCCGGCGCCATCGCCCTGCCCCCAGATCATCCGCTCGTGGAAGGTCGGCGTGATCTTGCGCCGCTTCAACAGGATGCGGCCATCGGCATCGAAGATGAGCTGCGCATTGTAGAGCGAGCCGTGATCGCGCTCGTTGACGCCGAGCACGACGACCATGCCGTGACGCCTGGCGAGGCGCGCGACCTCTTCCGTCACCGGACCGGGTACGGTCACCGCATGATGATAGAGCCGCATGTGGTCAGCGCCACTGAGCACCGGCGGACGGACGAAGGAGAAATAGGGATACCAAGGAACGAACGTCTCCGGGAGCACCAGAAACTGAACTCCCTTGCCGGCGGCCTCGGTCATGGCCGCGAGCACGCGGTCCAACGTTCCCGTCGCCGAATCCAGATCGGGTGCGATCTGAACCGCCGCCGCTCGCACGACCTTGTTGTCAGGCATTCGCTCCTCCTTCGTCCGCGCGCCGCGCGATCACACCGTCCAGGTGTGGATCACGAAGGCATCGTCGCGGCGATGCAGCAGCATCAGGTCGAGCACATCGAGCGGATTGATGGGCCGGATGCCGGGGATGAGGGACGGCTCGCCATGGCCGTAGAGCGCCTGCAGCGCAAACCGGCAGGCATAGACCTTGCCGCCCTCGTCCATGAACTTGGCGAGCTGATTGTTGAAGTTCTGCGCGCCCGGAAACGCCTCGTCGCCGATCTTCGGAAAGCCGCGCTGAATGCCGAGGGTGACACCCGGACCATAGAGCAGGACGGACGTCTCGAAGCCCTTTCGATGCAGACGGAGCGCCTGCAGGATGTTGACGAGACCGATGGAGCCCTCGAATGCGACGGTGTGGAACGTCACCAACGCCTTCTCGCCAGGCTTCGCCTTGACGTCTTCAAACACCTTTTCTTCGTAGTCGACGAGAAAATCACCCTTCTGTCGCGCGGGCATCGTCACTGCGGGCATCATCAACTCCATGCTGTGCTCCGGCCTCCCGGATCGAGCAAGAGTTTGCAACGCGTGTGCCAATTGTTGCTTTGCTCAACAGATCATCAGAACATTCAATTTGCATTCATTTATGCATTCAATCTTGAATGGAGAATTGACGGAGTTCGCTCTTGGCAGCAAATCCGCGCAAAACCGGCTGCCTTCTTCTGATAGGCAATTGCATCCGCTTTGGGCATTCGCCCCCTGACGGCCACAGTCAATCCTCTTGCGCTCGAACAGATAATACAACACGATGCAGTCAATTCTGGATTTGATGGGATTGAATGCATATGACCGACTGGCGCCCCGACCTCTCGCAAAGCGACAAGCCCAGATATCTCGCGATTGCGGATGCGATCGCCGACGACATCAGCGCGGGTAAGCTGGTGATCGGCGACCGGCTGCCGCCGCAGCGGAAGCTCGCAAAGCGGCTGTCGATCGATTTCACCACCGTCGCGAGGGGCTATGTGGAGGCGCGCAAGCGCGGTCTCGTCGAGTCGAAGGTCGGGCAAGGCACCTTCGTCAGCGACAAGCCGCGGCCGCGGCGGTCCGAATCATCCTATCCGGCGCGCCCGGCGGATCTGTCGATGAACCTGCCACCGGAGCCCGACGATCCGGAACTGATCGCACGCATGCAGGCCGGCGCAGACTACGTGACGCGCGATATCGTGCCACTGCTGCGCTATCAGAGTTTTGGCGGAACCCAGGCCGACAAGGATGCAGCATCGAGCTGGCTCGGCCGGCGCGCGCTGGTCCCGGTCCAGGAGCGCATTTTCGTCTCGCCCGGCGCCCACGCAGCCCTGCTCGGAATCGTCTCGATCCTGGCAAAGCCCGGCGAAAACCTGCTTTGCGAGGCGGTCACCTATCCCGGCATTCGCTCGATCGCGGCGCAACTGGGCGTCAACCTCGTCGGCCTGCCGATGGACGACCAGGGGATCGAGGTCCAGCCCCTTCTCGATGCCTGCAAGAAGCTCAAGCCGAAGGCCATCTATCTCAACCCCACCTTGCAAAATCCGACCACGTTGACCGTTCCCGACTCGCGCAGACGCGAGATCGTGGCGGTCGCTCGCCGCTACAACATTCCGATCCTCGAGGACGACGCCTACGGCTTCATCCCCGAGCATGGACACGGGCACTCACCGTTTGCGGCAATAGCCCCCGATCTGACCTGGCACGTCGCCGGTCTCGCAAAATGCATCGGCGCCGGACTGCGGGCGGCCTACGTCATCGTTCCCGATACCCGCTCGACGTGGCCATTCGCTGCCGCCTTGCGCGCGGCCACGGTGATGGCCTCGCCATTGACGGTCGCGCTCGTGACACGCTGGATCGAGGATGGGACGGCGGATTCGCTGCTGCGCTTCATTCGCGCCGAAACCAGGGCGCGGCAGAAGCTCGTCAGCGACATCCTGCCGAAGGATTCCTATCGCCATGATCCGCTCAGCTTCAACGTCTGGGTACCGATTCCCAAGACTTGGACCCGGGCGGCGTTTGTCGAGCACATGAAACCGACCGGCCTCGGGGTCGTGGCCAGCGATGCATTCGTGGCAGGCGGCAGGATTCCCGAGGCGGTCCGATTGTGCATCGGCGGTCCGAAGACACGGACACAGATCAAGAATGATCTGGAGTATCTTGCTCACGCATTGCTCAAGACACCTGCCATGGCGTCGGCCTTCTTATAGACGTGACGTCACCAGTCTTGGCGGTCATCCGCCCTGCGCAGCGCCGGCAGGATGCGCATAGCGCGATAGCGCACGTGTCCATCTCCGGACAGCGGGCGACGCGTGAGCAGGTCACGCTCGCTGAGTAGTAACTACGGGGGTGAGGGCACGAATGTCACGCTGCAACGCGCTCAATACGTCCTGCTCAGCAGAGCGAACGAAAAAGTGGTTACCGGGAAAGGCCCTGACGGGACTGGAGGCGTCGGCATGCTCCTGCCATCTTTCAAGCTCTTGGAGGCTGACACTCTTGTCGTCCTCGCCGCCATACACGAGCACGGGACAGGACAGCTTGAACTCCTTCGGCGGATCATATGTTGCGATCGCCTCGAAATCGGCGCGCAGCACCGGCATCGCAATCTCCATTAAGTCTCGATCCGCCAGCAGCTCCTCAGGCGTCCCGTCAAGCTTGCGCAACTCCTCGATGAACTCATCGTCGGGCAAAGTGTGGATCTCCGGCTCAGAGCCGCGCAGAACCGGCGGACGGCAGCCAGACATAATAGCTGCGACCGGAAGCCGCCTGTGGGGCAATACGCGCAGCACTTCGAACGCGACCAAAGCCCCCATGCTATGCCCGAACAGGATGACCGGCGCCGTCATTTCCGTCAGGATTTCTGGAATGATCCCATGGACGAGATCGGCAATCCGACGCGCAGGCTGCTCACGGCGGCGAAATCCCCGTCCGGGATACTCGACGGCGATCACATCGACTAGCGGTGACAGTGCAGCGGTCCAACCGCGGTAGTTCGCGGCGGCCCCTCCTGCATGGGGAAAGCACAACAATCTCGGGTAATCAGGCCGAGATCTGCCATACCGCAACAGAGATCGATTAGACGGTACCTGCACGCGACAGTCCTTCATTTTCAAGCATGCCCGGCATACAGGCTACGATCCTTCCATCATGAAATCTGACGATTCGATCAGCGACGGCATCGAACGCCTCGTCATGCGTCAGCACGACAACGAGCTTGCCGCTTTGCTTCAACGCCGGCAAGAGCGAGAGATAGAACTGCGCTCGCGACCTTGCGTCCTGATCCGCAGCCCATTCGTCAAAAATGTAGATATCGCGGTCCTCCATCAAGGCAGACACGAGCAGCAATCGGCCTTTCTGACCGCGGGATAGCTCTTGCGTATTCAAGAATCTGGCGCGCTTCGTCATGACCTTGCGACCGATCGACCATTCTTCCAGCAAGGTACGTGCGCGATCCTCGCAAGTCTCGTCTCCAGGAATGCGCTCGAACGCATGTGCATCCTCAAACAGGCAACTGAATATCTGACGATAGACCTGCCGGCTCCGATCATCGACCGGCTCGCCATCCCACAATATCGAGCCGCTGGACGGCTCATACAATCCGGCCAGGAGTCGCGCAAAGGTGCTCTTTCCGCTCCCGTTCCCGCCCTTGACGAAGACGATCTCGGCTCGTTTCAGCACGATGTCGATCGGTCCGAATGCAAATGCGTCCGCAGGACCAGGCTCGCCATAAGAATGGCAGACCCCCTCAAAACTGATCTGCCGCCACTGCGCATCACCCGCGCCGCTCTCTGTACCGACATCATCAATGACCGAGGGGGATGCCAGCACTACACCCAATTCCTGGATCCTGCGAAACACCGCATTGACCTGAGCCAGCGACGCGAATGATCCGATGGCGGCATCCAGCGGACCGATCAGATAAATGGCGGCAAAGAAGAACTCGACATGCCGGGCGCCAGGAGAATGCACGAACAACAGAACGCCGATCACGAGCAGAAACGCAGCCTGCCCGACATTCATCGCGATTGCTCCGGCCCAGGCCGCCTGCTGGCGAAGGCGGAGGAATTCGTCCTGGCTGTACGCGACGTCTTCAGCCAGGTAACGAGACGTTCGTGCCGTGCTCAACTTCAGCTGTTTCAGTCCAGCGACCAATCCACCCAGGACTTTATCGAGCCGCTCCCACGCCATCCAGGCCCGGTAACTGAACCGCGTCGACCTGCCGACAACGGCCCAATAAAGCGGCACTCCAATGATCGCCGCACCAACGATCGCGCCTGCTCCAGCCGGTGAAAGCCAGCACATGTAGACCAAAAGGCTTGCGACCATCGCCAGATTCGTCACGACATTGACGAGAATCGGCGCTGCTGTCGCAATCGTCTGGACGTCGTTGCTGACCACCGCCTTCAGTCGTCCGGCTCCAATCGTTTCGAGCTGGCGATAGCGCGTACTGAGGATCGCAGAGATCAATGTATTTCGAAGCCGGAGAATGACGGCGCTCCCAACACGGACCGTGGCTCTCGCGGCGGCCAAGCGACTGATGATCGATCCCAACGCAAGGGCAACGAAGGAAATGACATCGGGCAGACTGGTCTGCGTCTCCTGGCGGACGTGAGCAAAGACGAAAGCAAACAGCGCAACGGTCGCGATGGCCGCGATCATGCTGCATCCGGAGGCCACCGCAATGTGCCCGGGCACGAGACGGAGCAGGAAGTAGGCGAGTTTGTTTCTCATGACGAACATCTAGACCGGCTCGGAGGCCGATCGCCGGGACGAGGGTTGGTGCTCTTCGATCTCGGCTCGCAAACGAGCTGCGATGTGATCCGAGGCGGGATGCTGGATCATGGAACCGTGGCTGCCCTGGGCGTAATGGACGTCACAACCTTGCAACGATTTCGACCTCCAGAACTCGGATGCGCGGCTGAAATGATCCCGCTTCTTTGTCGGATCTCCGTCCGGCTGAAACAGCAGCAGCTTTCCGGCATAGGGCGACACGACGTGCTGCTGGAGAGCGTGCAGATTGGCCTGGAACACAGAGACGACATGCTTGAACTCCGAGTCGGTCATTCCACTGGAGAGTGACTTGTGCCGCTTGGCGAGGCGCAGCACATATTCCCCCTTGGCGGCGTCGGAGAGCCGCCAGAACGAATGCCAGCGGGAGGTCAGCCTGCGCTCGACGGGAATCTCCAGGATATTCATAAATGTAAGCCACTCGGTTTGTTCGACCTGCCGCCTGTTGTGCCGCCACTCACCCGTCGAGCTCGGCGGAGCCGTATCGATGAGTGCGAGCACGCCGATCGAATGCCCGCGCTCCTTCAGCTTCTTGGCGATGGCAAAGGCAATCAGCCCGCCGGCGGACCAGCCGACCAGGTTGAACGGCCCGTTCTGCTGGATCTCGAATATGCGGGCCACGTGGTGATCTGCCATCTGGTCGATCGAGACGAGCGGATCTTGTTCGCCGTGGAGGCCGAGCGCCTTGATGCCGTAAACGGAATAGTCCGGCCCCAGCGATTTCGCGAGATCGCGATAGCAAAGGATGCCACCGCCGATGGGATGGATGCAGATGATCGGCGTACCCTGCTCAACCAATTGTATCGGAATGATGCAGGAGTGGTCGCGCATGCCCGCCCCTTGAATCTCAAGTCCATGCCTGGCCGCCCTTGCGACAGCGATGTGGGCGGCCATCACCGCAATGGTTGGCTGCTCCTCGAACAGGAGGCGCACCGGAAGATCGACACCGAGCGTCTTTCGGACCTGTGCGATGAGACGCATTGCGAGCAGAGAATGGCCGCCAAGGTCGAAGAAATCGTCATGAATGCCGACGGACCGAATTCCGAGCAGGTCGGACCACAGCTTGGCTAGAATTTCCTCGGCCGCTGTACGCGGAGCACTTTCGCCAGCCAGCTGACGGGTACGTTGCGGTTGCGGCAGTGCGTTTCGGTCGAGCTTTCCATTCGGCGAGAGGGGAAGCTGATCAAGGACGACAAAGGCCGACGTTGCGGGCACCATGTAGTCAGGAAGCCGTCGTTTGAGATACGTGCTCAGCTCGGCCGCATCGAACTGCTTTTCCTTCCCCACCACATAAGCGACCAGTCGCGTGTCGCCACTGCCGTCCTCCTGTGCAACCACCACCGCCTGCGACACGCCGGCATGTTCGGCAAGCGCCGCCTCGATCTCCCCAAGCTCGATCCGGAAGCCCCGGATCTTCACCTGGTGATCCAGCCGACCCAGATACTCCAGCTCGCCATCCGCCCGCCACCGCGCAAGATCACCCGTCCGGTACAGCCGCGCTCCATCCCCGAACGGGCTCGGCACGAACCGCTCCGCAGTCAGATCCGCACGGCCATGATAGCCCCGCGCAAGTCCTGCACCGCCAATGTAGAGCTCGCCCGCAACACCTACGGGCACCAGTTCGCCATGACCATCCAGGACGTGGAGCTGCGTATTGGAAATCGGACGTCCGATCGGCACGCTCACCGCATCCGCATCCAGACGGCACGCGAACGCACTCACGTCCACCGCAGCTTCCGTGGGCCCGTAAAGGTTATGCAGCTCACTGGGCGAGCGGCGCAGGAAGCGCGCCTTCAGCTCTCCGCCGAGCGCCTCGCCGCTGCACATCACCGCACGCAGGCTGACGCAGCGGGCGATATCCTCCGTCTCCAGAAACACCTGCAGCATCGAGGGCACGAAGTGCGCAATCGTCACCGCCTCCCGCTGGATCAGCTCCGCCAGATAGAATGGATCCTGATGGCCCTCGGGCCGCGCCACGATCAGCGACACTCCCTCGATCAGCGGCCAGAAACACTCCCACACCGAGACGTCGAACGAGAACGGCGTCTTCTGCAGAACGCGATCTCCGGGTGCAAGCCGGTAGGCCGCCTGCATCCACAACAGCCGGTTGACGATCCCGCCATGCGTGTTGGCAACACCCTTTGGTCTTCCGGTGGAGCCGGAGGTGTAGATGACATAAGCGAGGTTGGCGGGGCTGCTGCTGCTGACCGGCGCCTGCTGCGGCTCGGCTGCGATCGCCGTCCACCCCGCATCGAGCTCCACCACGCGTCCCGCATGAGCAGGAAGCAGCCTGGCAAGGCGCTGCTGCGTCACGATCACCGGCGCCCCCGCATCGTGCAGCATGTAGCTCAGCCGTTCTGTCGGGTAGCCCGGGTCGAGCGGAAGATAGGCGCCGCCCGCCTTCAGGATTCCCAGCAGGGCGATCACCATGTCCAGGCTGCGCTCGATGCAGAGCCCCACCACCACCTCAGGACCCACTCCGAGCCGGCGCAGATAATGCGCAAGCTGGTTCGACCGCCCATCCAGCTCCCGGTAGCTCAGCTGCTCGCCCTCGAACATCACCGCCACCGCGTCCGGCGTCCGACCCACCTGCGCCGCAAACAACTCATGCAGGCATTTGTCCGACGGGTGGTCCGCCGCCGTCGCGTTCCACTCCACGATCAGGCGGTGACGCTCCGCCCTGCTCAGCAGTGGAAGCTCCGACAGACGCGCCTGTGGCGCCGACACGATGCCCCCTAGCAGCACCTCGAAGTGGCCCGCCAGCCGCTCGATCGTCGTGCGTTCGAACAGATCGGACGCATATTCGAACGTCCCGACGAGCGCCCCCTCGGTCTCGCGCATGAACAGCGTCAGATCGAACAGCGAGGTCCGGTGCTCATTGCCTAGCAGCCGAAGCGTCAGCGCCGGCAGCTCGATCGCCTCCTGCGGCATGTTCTGCAGGCTGAAGCTGACCTGGAACACCGGCTGCCGGCTGAGGTCGCGCACCGGCTGCAGCTCCTCCACCAATTTCTCGAACGGAAGATCCTGGTGCGCATAGGCGCCCAGCGCCACCTCCTTCACCCGACCCACCAGCTCCACGAAGCTCGGATCGCCCGACAGGTCCGTGCGCATCGCAAGCGTGT
>JBARNF010001136.1:0-6032 GCA_049802835.1 Bradyrhizobium sp. | reverse complement strand
CTGCTGAATATCGCACGCATGTCGGCGGCATCATGGTGATGCGCGCACTGCAGCGTGCGGCGAGCCGGGTCAAGTAGATAGTGTTTGGCAATGCCGCAGCCGCGCAAACGGTGCACCTCGCCCCGCTTGCGGGGAGAGGTCGGATTGCATCGTCAGATGCAATCCGGGTGAGGGGGCACAGGTCTCACCATCAGCACCACTCGTGCGGCTGCCCCTCACCCCGACCCCCTCCCCGTAAGGACGGGGAGAGGGAGCCCACCGAGACCGCGGCTCGAGTGGAGCCCAAGCTTCAAGAAATTCCAGGGAGCAACGAATGCCCAAAACCCACGTCACGATGAAGGTGAACGGCAGCGAGGTCGAAGGCCTCGCCGAGCCGCGCACGCTGCTGGTTCATTTCCTGCGCGAGCAGGCCCAGCTCACCGGCACCCATATCGGCTGCGAGACCAGCCATTGCGGCGCCTGCACGATCGACATCGACGGCATGAGCGTGAAGAGCTGCACCATGCTCGCGGTGCAGGCCAACGGCTCTGACATCACGACCATCGAGGGCATGGCCAATGCCGACGGGTCGTTGTCGGCGCTGCAGGAAGGCTTTCGCATGATGCATGGCCTGCAATGCGGCTTCTGCACCCCGGGCATGATTCTGCGCGCGCATCGGCTGCTGCAGGAAAATCCGTCTCCGACCGAGACCGAGATCCGCGCCGGCATCTCCGGCAACATCTGCCGCTGCACCGGCTATCAGAACATCGTCAAGGCGATCCAATACGCCGCCGCCAAGATCAATGGCGTGGACTTTCAGGAGGCCGCGGAATGAACGATCTCACTCCCACGCGGGAACAACGCGAAGCCGCGCTCGAAGGCATGGGCTGCAAGCGCAAGCGGGTCGAGGACATCCGCTTCACCCAAGGCAAGGGCAACTATGTCGACGACGTCAAGCTGCCGGGCATGCTGCACGGCGACTTCGTGCGCTCGCCGCATGCGCATGCGCGGGTGAAGTCGATCGACAGCACCGAGGCGCTGAAAGTGCCGGGCGTGCTCGCGGTGATCACTGCCGAGACGCTGAAGACCGTCAACCTCGCCTGGATGCCGACGCTCGCCGGCGACGTGCAGATGGTGCTCGCCGACGGCAAGGTGCTGTTCCAGAACCAGGAGGTCGCCTTCGTGGTCGCGACCGACCGCTATGCCGCCGACGACGGCGTCAACAAGGTCGTCGTCGAGTACGAGGCGCTGCCGGTGCTGGTAGATCCGTTCAAGGCGATGGACCCGGATGCGCCCGTGCTGCGCGAGGATCTCGCCGGCAAGACGGTGGGCGCGCACGGGCCGCGCAAACACCACAACCACATCTTCGAATGGGCGATCGGCGACAAGGACCTGACCGACGCGGCCTTCGCCAAGGCCGATGTCACGATCAAGGAGATGATCTCCTATCACCGCACCCATCCGTCGCCGCTGGAGACCTGCCAGTGCGTGTGCTCGTTCGACAAGATCAAGGGCGAGCTGACGATCTGGGGCACCTTCCAGGCGCCGCATGTGATCCGCACCGTGGTGGCGCTGATCGCCAAGATCCCCGAGCACAAGATCCACGTGATCGCGCCGGACATCGGCGGCGGCTTCGGCAACAAGGTCGGCGCCTATCCCGGCTACATCTGCGCTGCGGTCGCCTCTATCGTCACCGGCAAGCCGGTGAAATGGGTGGAGGACCGCATCGAGAACCTCACCGCCACCTCGTTCGCGCGCGACTATCATATGACGACCGAGCTCGCCGCGACCAAGGAGGGCAAGGTGACGGGCTTGCGCGTCCATGTGCTGGCCGATCACGGCGCCTTCGATGCCTGCGCCGACCCGTCGAAATGGCCGGCCGGGTTCTTCAACATCGTCACCGGCTCCTACGACTTCCCGGTCGCACATTGCGTGGTCGACGGCATCTACACCAACAAGGCCCCCGGCGGCGTCGCCTATCGCTGCTCGTTCCGCGTCACCGAGGCGGCCTATTGCATCGAGCGCGCGATGGACATTCTCGCCCAGAAGCTCGGCATGGATCCGGCCGAGCTGCGGCTGAAGAACTTCGTCAGGCCGGAGCAGTTTCCGTATCACTCGGCGCTGGGCTGGGAATACGATTCCGGCGACTACCACACCGCCATGCGCAAGATGATGGAGGCGGTGGACTACGCAGGCCTCCGCAAGGAGCAGGCGGACAAGCGTGCGGCATTCAAGCGCGGCGAGACCCGCGACATCATGGGCATCGGCGTGTCGTTCTTCACCGAGATCGTCGGCGCCGGCCCGTCGAAGAATTGCGACATCCTGGGCATCGCGATGTTCGATTCCTGCGAGATCCGGCTGCATCCGACCGGGGCTGGCATCGCGCGTGTCGGGTCCAAGAGCCAGGGCCAGGGACACGAGACCACCTGGGCGCAGATCATCGCCACCGAGATCGGCATCCCCGCCGACAACATCATGGTGGAGGAGGGCAACACCGACACCGCGCCCTATGGCCTGGGCACCTACGGCTCGCGCTCGACGCCAGTCGCCGGCGCTGCGATCGCCATGGCGGCGCGCAAGATCAAGGCTAAGGCGCAGATGATCGCGGCCTACAAGCTCGAGGTTCACGAGGACGATCTGGAATGGGACATCGACGGCTTCCGGGTCAGGGGCCTGCCCGAGAAGGTGATGTCGATGAAGGACATCTGCTGGGCGGCGTACAACTCGGTGCCCCCGGGCATGGAGCCGGGGCTGGAGGCGGTGAGCTATTATGATCCGCCCAACATGACCTATCCGTTCGGCGCCTATCTCTGCGTCATGGACATCGACGTCGATACCGGCGTCTACAAGGTCCGGCGCTTCTATGCGCTGGATGATTGCGGCACCCGCATCAACCCGATGATCATCGAGGGCCAGATCCATGGCGGCCTCACCGAGGCCTTCGCGATCGCGATGGGCCAGGAGATCCGCTACGATGCCGAGGGCAATGTCGTGACCGGCTCGTTCATGGATTTCTTCATGCCGACCGCGGTCGAGACGCCGCATTGGGAAACCGACTTCACGGTGACCCCGTCGCCGCATCACCCGATCGGCGCCAAGGGCGTCGGCGAAAGCCCCAATGTCGGCGGCGTGCCGGCGTTCTCCAACGCGGTCAACGACGCGTTCGCGTTCTTAGGGTCCACGCACATCCAGATGCCCCACGACTTCTGGCGCAACTGGCAGGCCGCGAAGAATTTGGGTGTGGTGGCTTAGTGTATCCTCGGTCATTCCGGGATGGTCCGAAGGACCAGACCCGGAATCTCGAGATTCCGGGGTCAGCCCTGACGGGCTGCCCCGGAATGACGGCAATAATATTGAGCTGACGTCATTGCGAGGAGCGAGGCGACGACGCAATTCAGAACCTTGTCCACTGCCCTGGATGGCGTCGCTGCGCTCGCCATGACGTGGAGAGAACGGAGTTCTAACAGCATCGGCAGTGCGCTCCCCTCCCCCACGCCGCAATCGCGCAGCGATTGTCGGCAGCGGGGAGGGGTCGGGGGTGGGGGTCCCCGGCGGCAGTCTCGCTTGGGGCACCCCCTCCCTAGCCTTCCCCCACAAGGGGGGAGGGAACGCACCGGCTTCGCGGTGAGATCGAGAATCAAACGCGCATGAAAACCCGCGACGATATCGCCAAGTCCCTCGCCGCCTGTGGCTACATCGCCGACGGCGAGCTTTCGACGGCGCTCTCGCTGATGCAGCTGTTGAAGCGGCCGCTGCTGCTGGAAGGCGAGGCCGGCGTCGGCAAGACCGAGGTGGCGAAGGCGCTGGCTTGCGTGCACGGCACCGAGCTGATCCGGCTGCAATGCTATGAGGGTCTCGACCAGAGCTCCGCGCTGTACGAGTGGAACTACCAGCGCCAGCTGCTGGCCATCGAGGCGCATCGCGGCCATGCCGACACGATCGAAGACCAGATCTTTTCCGAGAAGTATCTGCTCGAACGGCCGCTGCTTGCCGCCATCCGGCGCGCCACGCCACCGGTGTTGCTGATCGACGAGATCGACCGCGCCGACGACGAGTTCGAGGCGTTCCTGCTGGAGCTGCTGTCCGACTTCCAGGTCTCGATCCCCGAGCTCGGCACCATCACCGCCACCAGCATTCCGCATGTGGTGCTGACCTCGAATGGCACCCGCGAGCTGTCGGACGCGTTGCGCCGGCGCTGCCTCTATCACTATGTGGATTATCCCGACGTCGACCGCGAGGCCCGCATCATCCTGGCGCGCATCGACGGCACGTCGGCGTCACTGGCGCTGCAGATCGCGCGTCTTGTCGAGGGCTTGCGCAAGGAAGAGCTGCGCAAGGTGCCTGGCGTGGCCGAGACGCTCGACTGGGCGGCGGCGCTGGTCGGGCTCGATGTGCGCGATCTCAAGGACCAGCCCGAGATCGTGCATGACACGCTGATGTGCCTGCTCAAGACTCACGAGGACCGCTCGCGCATCACGCGCGAGGTCGCGGCGCGGCTGTTGGGGAAGGTCGCATGAGCTGCTGTGGCGCCACGCCCGACCGTGAGGACCTGGACGTGGTGGCGCGTCTGGTCGCCGGCCGGCTGAGCGCGTTCCTCAGGACGTTGCGCGACAATGGCTTTGCGGTCGGCCTGTCGGAAGGCCGGGATGCTGCGGTGCTGATGACGCAGGGCTATGCCGGAAAGCCCGGCCTGCTGCGCTCCGCATTCAAGCATCTGTTCTCCGCACGCAAGAGCGAGTGGGATCGCTTCGACGGCCTCTTCGATGCGTTCTGGCTGGGTAAGCGTGTGCGCTCGCGCTCACTGGTTTCAGGATCGACGCCGGCGGCGAACAGTCCCTCCTTGAAAAGCCTGCAGGACGCCAATACGGGTCAGCGCGGGCCGCAAGGCGCGACCGATCAGGTCCCGTCCGACGACACGCCGCGCGAGGCCGGCGGCGAGGGACGCAGCGAAGGCGCCTCGCAGGTCGAGACGCTGGCCGACACCGACTTCCGCAAGCTCGCCGATCCCGACCAGGTGGCGCTGGCGCATGAGGCGGCGGCGCGGCTTGCGAAGGCGATGCGGACGCGGCTGACGCGCCGCGATCAGCTCCGGCGCAAGGGCGAGCGGCTCGACCTGCGACGGACAATCCACCGCAACATCAGCCATGGCGGCGTGCCGATCACGCTGGTGCATCGCCGCCGCAAGCACAAGCCGCTGCGGCTGGTGGTGCTGCTCGACGCTTCCGGCTCGATGAGCCCGTATACGTCGGTGTTCCTGCGCTTCATCCATGGCGTGCTCGACGCATTTCATGAGGCCGAGGCGTTCCTGTTTCACACGCGGCTCGCCTACGTCTCCGATGCGATGAAGGAGAAGGATGCGGCGCGTGCGCTGGACCGGCTGTCGATGATGGCGCAGGGCGCGGGCGGCGGCACCAGGATCGGCGAGAGCCTGCAGACCTTCAACCGCTGGCACGCCGCGCGCGTGATCCATTCGCGGACCTGCGTGATGATCGTGTCCGACGGTTACGAGACCGGCGATGCCGGCTTGCTCGGCCGCGAGATGGCGCAGCTCGCGCGCCGCTGCCGCCGCATCGTCTGGCTCAATCCGATGCTGGGCTGGGACGGCTACGCACCGGAGGCCCGCGGCATCAAGGCGGCGCTGCCGCATGTCGATCTCTATGCGCCGGCGCACACGCTGAACTCGCTTGCTGCGCTCGAGCCGTATCTGGCGAGGCTGTGATGATGACAATGCGGAGTCGCTTGGAGGTACCATCGAGGCAGCCGCCGCAGTGTGCCTCGATCGCGCTTCAGGGGAGTCACACATGACCACCTCCTCCGAACTGCTCGATCTCGCCGCACAGTTGAAGGCGAACGATGAAAGCTTCGTGCTCGCCACCGTCGTCCGCACGGTGTCGGTGACCGCGGCGAAGGCTGGTGCGAAGGCGATCATCCGGCCCGATGGCAGCATCGTCGCGGGCTGGATCGGCGGCGGCTGCGCGCGCGGCGCGGTCTTGAAGGCGGCCCGCGAGGCGCTCGCGGACGGCATCCCGCGCATGGTCTCGGTACAGCCGGAC